>USBW01000130.1 GCA_900553045.1 uncultured Mycoplasmatota bacterium
CAGATTTTATTAAAAATAATTACCAAGAATACTTGGATGATGAAACATTCTTAAAGACAACATCTGCAAAAACTAAAGAATTATGGCAAGAATGTGAAGAACTATTAAAAAAAGAACTTGAAAAAGGTGTTTTAGATGTCGATACTAAAAACATGGCTGCCATTAATGGCTATGAAGCTGGTTATATCGACAAAGATAAAGAAGTAATTTTTGGTTTGCAAACTGATGCACCACTTAAGAGAATAGTTAATCCTTACGGTGGTATCCGCATGGTTTATCAAGAGTTAAAAGCTTATAATTATGAACTTGATAAAACTGTCGACGAATATTTTAACAAATTCCGTAAGACCCATAATCAAGGTGTGTTTGATGCTTATCCAAAAGATGTTCGTGAAGCAAGACATGTTGGTTTATTGACAGGACTACCTGATGCTTATGGTCGCGGCAGAATTATTGGCGATTATCGTAGAGTTGCTCTTTATGGAATTGATTTCTTAAAAGCTGAAAAGCAAAAAGATTATGATAACTTAATCGGTCCAATGACAGAAGATCTTATCCGTTTAAGAGAAGAAGTAGCAATGCAGATTAGAGCCCTAGATGAGATTAAAGCCATGGCTTTAAGATATGGCTTTGACATTTCTAATCCTGCTACTAATGCTAAAGAAGCTATTCAATGGACTTACTTTGGTTATCTTGCTGCTGTTAAAGAAAACAATGGAGCAGCTATGTCTTTAGGTAGAGTGGATGCTTTCTTCGATATCTATATTGAAAATGATTTAAAGAAAGGTTTAATCACTGAAGAAGAAGCACAAGAATTAATCGATCAATTCGTAATTAAACTTCGCTTAGTTAGACATCTACGCACTCCTGATTACGATGAATTATTCTCAGGTGATCCAACTTGGGTAACTTGTTCAATTGCTGGTATGCTTGATGATAAGAAGTCCTTAGTAACTAAAACTTCATATCGTATCATCCATACTTTAACTAACTTAGGACCTGCTCCTGAACCTAATATGACTGTTCTTTGGAGTGAGAATTTACCAACTACTTTCAAAAAGTACTGCGCTAAGATGTCTATCAAGACTGATTCTATTCAATATGAAAATGATGACTTGATGCGTCCAATCTATGGCAATGACTATGCTATTGCTTGCTGTGTTTCAGCTATGCGCTTAGGTAAAGATATGCAATTTTTTGGAGCGAGATGCAACTTAGCTAAAGCTTTATTATATTCAATTAACGCTGGTGTCGATGAAATTAAAAATGAATTAGTTATTAAAGATATTGCTAAGATGGACGATGAAGTTTTAGATTATGAAAAGGTTCGTAAATCATATTCAAAAGTCTTAAAGAAAGTAGCAGAAATTTATTCTAATGCTATGAATGTCATTCATTACATGCACGATAAATATGCTTATGAGACAGGTCAGATGGCTTTACACGACACTGATGTCCATCGTTATATGGCTTATGGAGTAGCAGGTTTATCAGTAGTGGCAGATTCTTTATCAGCAATTAAGTATGCTAAAGTAAAACCAATTCGCGATGAGAATGGTTTAGCTATCGACTTTGAAATTACTGGTGACTTCCCAAAATACGGAAACGACGATGATCGTGTTGATAGTCTTGCTCAAGAAGTTTTAGAAGAGTTCTATAATGATTTGAAAGCTCATAAGACTTATCGTGATGCTGAAGTAACCTTATCAGTTTTAACAATAACTTCTAATGTTGTTTATGGTAGCAAAACAGGTTCAACCCCAGATGGTCGTAAAAAAGGAGTTGCTTTTGCTCCAGGTGCTAACCCAATGCATGGTCGAGATACCAATGGTGCTTTAGCAAGTTTAAATACTGTTGCTAAATTAGATTACGAAAAATACTGTAAGGATGGTGTCTCTAATACTTTCTCAATTGTTCCTAATGCTTTAGGTAAGAATATGGAAGAGCGCATTGACAACCTAGTCGCAATTTTAGACGGTTATTTTGCTCAAAAAGCTCATCATCTAAATGTTAATGTTCTAACTCGTGAGACCTTAATAGATGCGATGGAACACAAAGATAAATATCCACTTTTAACGATTCGCGTCTCTGGTTATGCTGTAAGATTTAATCGCCTTACTAGAAAACAACAAGAAGAAGTAATTGCAAGGACTTTCCATGAAAAAATGTAGTGGCAGTGTTGCTTCCATTGAGACTTTGGGTCTAGTAGATGGACCAGGAATTAGGGTAGTAGTTTTCTTAAATGGCTGCAATTTAAGATGTAAATACTGTCATAATCCTGAAATGTGGCAAAAAAAAGAAAATAATATCAGCGCTCAAGACTTAGTAAATAGAATTCTTAGAATGCGTCCATATTTTAAAAATAATGGCGGAGTTACTTTCTCAGGCGGTGAGCCACTACTTCAAAGTAGCTTCTTACTAGAAGTCTTACCACTTTTAAAAAAAGAAAAAATAAATGTCGCACTTGATACAGCAGGATTTTGTACTAAAGATACTGCCGAGATCCTAGACTATGTTGATTTAGTTTTATTAGATATCAAACATACTTCCAAAGAAGCTTACCAGGAATTAACTGGGCAAGATATTAGTCATGTTGAAGAGTTTATTAAAATTTTAAATACTAAAAATAAACAAGTTTGGATAAGACAAGTAATAGTTCCAGGTCTTACAGATAGTGAAGAGTATCTTCAAAGTTTAAATGCTTATTTACAAAAAATCAAAAATATTGCCCGTGTAGACTTTTTGCCATATCACAACTTAGGCAAAAGTAAGTATGAAGAGTTGAACATTCCTTACCCTTATGCCTCTTTAGAAGCAATGGACAAAGTAAAATGTGAAGAACTTTATCAAAAATTTAAAAAAATGTATCATGGCCAGTTATAAATTATAACTGGTCTTTTATAGTACTCAAAACCTATTTAAGCCTTTTGTTAGTTGGTCAAAAGATGAAAAGTGTATTTTTTTATTAAAGTGCATTCTTGATATTGACTTGCCTATATCTATATATTAAGATAATCTTAGAATAAGAAGTGGTGTGATCAAAGAGATGGGTAAGAAGAAAATTGTTAAACGCTTAAAAGAATT
>USBW01000131.1 GCA_900553045.1 uncultured Mycoplasmatota bacterium
CTTAAAGGTACCAGTCATTACGCCGGTAAAAGGTGATATTAAAAAAATTTTAAACATGTCTAATCAAAACGCTGAAGTAATTTTAAATGAGAAGATTGAACTTATCAAAAAAGATGAAAGTGAAAAAGAAAAGGCAATTTCAAGTTTACAAGAATTACTTGGTATACCTAGTGTTAATCGGATTGAGCTTTTTGATAACTCGCATCTTTTTGGTACCTATTATGTTGGAGGAATGGTTGTTTTTGAAAATTTTACACCTAAGAGAAATGAATATCGTAAATTTAAAATTAGTACTGATGTTAAAGATGATCTAAGTGCGATGAAAGAAGTTATTTATCGCCGCTATTATCGTGTTTTATTAGAAAATCTACCAAAGCCTGATCTAATTATCGTCGATGGAGGAGAACTGCAGATTAACGCAGTTAAGGAAGTTTTATCGTCTTTAAATTTAGCTATTCCTTTAATGGGCCTAAAAAAAGATGAGCACCATCATACTAATGTTATTGTGACAGAAACTTTGGAAGAGAAACCTTTGCCAAAGGACAATAAACTTTTTCTTTACCTTACTAAAATGCAAGATGAGGTTCATCGTTATGCTATTACTTATCATCGCAGTATTAAATCGAAAGGAAGTATGGCTAGTATTTTAGAAAATATTTCAGGAATCGGGGAAAAAAGACGAAAACAGCTTTTAAAGAAATATGGTTCAGTTAATAAAATAAAAGAAGCATCAATTGAAGAACTTGCCAAGATCATCCCAAAAGAAGTAGCTCAGGAACTAAAAGAGTACTTGGAAAAAGAATAAAGTTATGCTATAATTGTATCGTCGCTTACTTTGGAATGCTTTTAAGGAAGGAGAGAAAATGAGTAAAATAAAAATTTTTGCTTTGGGCGGCTTAAATGAAAACGGTAAAAATATGTATGTAGTCGAAGTTGATGAAAATATTTTTGTTTTTGATGCGGGGTTGAAATATCCAACTACTAATATGTTAGGAGTCGACTACATTATCCCAAAGTTTGATTATTTAATAAAAAATAAAGATAAAGTTCGTGGTTTGTTTTTATCACATGGCCATGAAGGAAATATGGGGGCTGTGCCAGACATTTTAAAAGAGATTCCTGGCTTGCCAGTTTATGCAACTAAATTTACGATGCGCTTACTGAAAGAAGAATTAGAAAGACAGAAAATAAAAGCGACAAATCTAAAAGAAATAAGACCGCATTCCAAATTAGATATTAAAGGTTTTGCTATTTTTCCAATTACGGTTACGCACTCTATGCCAGAGACGACAGCTTATGTATTATATACAGAAAATGGGGCAATAGTTTATGCTACAGATTTTGTGTTTGATTCGACCATGTTAGGTGCTTACAAAACAGATATAGGTAAGCTAGCCTATGTTGGTAAACAGGGAGTTTTATGTTTGTTGCAAGAGTCTGAATATGCTTATCGCGAAGGACATACTAGCCCAAAGCATCGTATTTCTAAAGCAGTTTGGGATGTTCTTAACGAGACTGACAATAGAATTATTATCAGTGTTTTCCCAACTCATGTTTATAGATTGCAAGAAATTTTCGATCAGATCAAAAGAAAAAGAAGAAAAGTGGTTTTATTAGGCAAAAAGCTACAAGATATTGTCAATTATTCTATCGAGGAAGGTTATTTAAATATTGATAAAGATAGTATTGGTGACCTTTCTAATATTAATGATAAAGATATTGTAGTAATTGTTGCTGAAGCAAAAGAAAAATGTTATAACAGTTTAGAAAAGATTTTAACCGGTTATGATAAGTTCATTAAAATAAAGCCAACTGATACTGTCTTTATTTCAGAGCCTGTTTACTCAGGTAATGAGAAGAAGATTGCTAAAATCATGGACGATTTTGCAAGACTAGGAGTTAATGTTGTTAGTCTAAGTGGCAAAACTCATGCTTCTCATCATGCTTCTCAAGAAGATTTAATGCAAATGTTAAATTTAATGAACCCAAAATATTATTTTCCAATCAAGGGAGAGTATCGTTATCTTTACATGAATGCTACTGTCGCTGAACAAATCGGCATGGACAAAGATAACATCTTATTAAAATTAAACGGTGATGTAGTTACATTCCAAAATGGTAAATTGGTCGATAACAAAGAAAAAGTCGAAGTTGACGAGATTTTAATCGATGGTAATACTTCAGATGACATTGGTGAATTAGTTTTAAAAGATCGTGAGTTGCTTTCTAAAAGCGGGATTGTTATTGTCAGTGCTACTTTAGATAAGAAAACTAAAAAGTTACTAGCAAATCCTCAAATTTTAACTCGTGGCTTTATTTATGTAAAAGATAATCTTGAAATCGTTGAAAGAAGTGAAGAGATCTCCAAAGAAGTAATTGAAGAAATTGCTAACTCAGGAGGAAAAGTTGATTTTGCCAAAATTAAACAGAAAGTAAGAGAAAGCTTGGGAGATTACTTTAATAAAGAGACAGGATCTATTCCAATGATCATTACCGTTATCTTAGAAATTTGACAATTTTAAAAAAAAGTGGTATAATAGCCGTACTAATTTTGAAGGGGGGAAGTAGTATGAAAACTATAAATATTCAAGAAATTAAAAATCGCATTAAAGAATTAGGAAATATCGATAATTTAGGATTTCGTGTGACAGCCAATGATGTTGATGGCAGTATTGAAATAAGCTTTTTCGACTTATCAGTAATGTATGAAGACGAAGTAGGAGCAAGAAGAAAATTCTTATTTAATACTGACTATAAACTAGCTGGATCTTTTCAAATAAAGAAGGGCAATCCTAATGCAGTACTTTATTTGACCGTTCAAAACTTGCAACCTGATTATGGAGTTAATCCTAGTAACAATAAAAAAGCCAAAGCTAACAAGGCTTTAAAAGAAAAATTTTATTTATATATCATTAATGAATTAGCTCCAATCTTAGACGGTACTATTGTAAAAGCAACAAGAGCCTATAAACTTGATGATGAGAAAGTAAAAACAGATTGGGTATATCTTTTTACCACTGAAGAATTTTCTTTAGACTATTTCTATAATAAGACTAAAGAATTTATTGAAAAAAATAAT
>USBW01000132.1 GCA_900553045.1 uncultured Mycoplasmatota bacterium
ATGTCTTTGCTAAGGATACTACTTATAATTCTATGGACTATAATGGCTGGTATGTTAAATCAACGGTCGATGATGCTGTTTACTACTGTATTGAACCAGAGGTCTATATGCAAAATACTACGGATGCTAAAGCTAATACTCATACTATTTATAAGGGTGAGGATATAGTAAAATATTCTCGTCTTAATGAAGAAGAAAAAAACTATATTTCTTTGCTAGCTTATTATGGTTATAAGTATCCAGGTCATGAAGATAAGAAATGGTATGGTATAACTCAAGTACTTATCTGGCAGAAATTAAGACCGGATATTACTTGGAAATTTAAAAAGTCGCGTTATGGGGAAACTGCTAATCTATATACTAAAGAAGTAAAGGAATTAAAAGATTTAGTAGCTAAACATAATATTTTACCAAGTTTTAGTGAAGATAATATTAAAGCTTCTTTAAATACGGAATTAGTTTTAGAAGATACTAATAATGTTTTAAGCAATTTTGTTTTAGAAGAAAACGATCTTAATGCTAAAATTATAGGTAATAAATTAGTTATTAATCCTTCAAAGGCTGGGGAGTATACTTTATCTTTTAAACAGAGGCGTGTAAATTATGATTTTGCATTATTTCACAGTGTCAAACTTCAAGATTTAGTAACACGTGGTGATGTTTCTTATCAAGATTTTACTTTAAAAGTTACTGTGGGTGGTAAAATTATCTTTCACAAACAAGATCAGGATACTAAAACTTTTGTTGATGAAGAAGATTTTTCTTTAGTAGGAACAGAACTTGTAGTTATAGATAAAAATACTTCTTTAGAAGTTGCTAAGATTAAAGTTGATAAAGCAACAGTTACTTTACCTTTAGAAACTGGTGATTATTTAATTAAAGAAGTTAAAGCAGGACTAGGTTATAATCTTAGTGATGAGGAAGTAGTTTGTAAGATAGATGAAACTAGTCCGATCTGTGAAATAACTTTTTATAATACTAAGAAAAAGGGTGACTTTACTTTTAAAAAATACTATAAAAATATTGATGCTAGTATTACTCTTGAAAAAGATGCGATTTTTAAAGTTACAGATTTAAATAATAAAGAAGTTTTACAAATAACAACTGATGCTAATGGTCTTGCTTCTTTTACTTTGCCAATTGGTAAATACTATTTAGAGCAAATTGCAGGAAGTACTAATTACCAGTGGCTTGCTAAACAAGAAATTGAAATTAAAGAAGGGGAAAATTATGAAGAGTACTATGATTTAGAAAAGTCTAGCTTAGAACTGATCAAATATGATGCTGATGGCAAAACTTTATTAAAAGATTGTTTAATTGGTTTATATGATCAAGATATGAATTTAATTGCATCTAAGAAAACTAATGCTTTAGGTCAAGTTCTTTTTGAACATTTAGATTTAGGTACCTATTACTTAAAAGAACTAGAAGCTCCACCTTACTATCTTAAAGATGAGCGAGTTCTTGAAGTTAAGGTAGATAAATATCATCAAAAATATCAGGTAACTTTTGAAAATTCTAAAGAAGAGTACAGTTTTAAAATTTTAAAAATCGATACAGATACCAAAGAGGCTTTAGCAGGTGCTCAATTTAGTATTTATAATCTTAACGATGAGTTAGTATACCAGTTTAGTACTTTGCTTGAACCAGTTACTATTAAACTTCCTTTTGGAGAGTATTATTTGGTTGAAGAAGTAGCACCTTTTGGTTATGAAGTATCAAAAAAGAAGATTCCTCTTAGTCTTTATGCCAATAAAGAAGAAATAATTTATTTAGAAAATAAAAAAATTGTCAATCCTGAAACTGGTGATTCTATTAAGATTTATCTATCATCTTTAATTCTTTCTTTGAGCCTATTAAGTATTTGCTTAAAAAAGTCCTTGAAAACAGTTAAGAAATGATGTACCTTAATAATAAGGAGGTATAAGATGCAAGAGGAGATTAAGAAGACTTTTTGGCTTTCAGTGGTTGAAAGTGTCGCTTTTGCAGTAATTGGAGCATTTATGTTATTTTATAAAGAGCGAACTACTTCGATAATTTCTTACGCTTTTGGAGCTATTTTTGCTGTCTTAGGAGCTATGGCTCTAATAAAGTATTTTATAAGAAAAGATGAGAGCAAATACTCAAGATATGGCATTGTCTATGGTTTAGTATTTTTAGTAATAGCTAGTATTTTTATCTTCAAAGTTGATGCTGTTACTAATTATTTACTACCTTATATGATTGGAATGTTTATTATGGTGTCAGCTTTGTTAAAAGTGGAATATATCTTTATCTTAAAGAAAGCTAAAAATAATAATTGGAAAGTTAGTATCTTACTTACACTTGCAGCATTTTTATGCGGGTTCATCTTAATATTTAATCCTTTTTCTGCCAATGTTTTAAATATTGCCCAAGTAATTGGAATGAGTCTTGTTCTATATGCTATTTTAAATGTGATTCATACTTATATTTTAAGATGTAATATTAAAGATACCAATGAAATTATTGCAAACGAAAAAGAATAAATCACTTATTCTTTTCTAATAGGAGGTCCAACCTCTTTTTTTATTAGACTCTGATCATTTACTAGCAAAGAGTAAATGGTAGTTATACGGTATTCAATGTTAAGATTTTTAAAACCTTTTTGATATTTGGTAATGATAGGAATAGAAGTTTTCTTTTTAATTTTATTTAAATAGTTTTTTCCTATAGAATTAAATCCTAAAACACGGATATATTCTACTTTTAAGTCTTTAACTTCTTCTTTAGTTAAAGAAGTTAAAATATGAATGAGCATTCTATTTATTTTATTATAAGTAAATCTTTTAGATTTGACAGCAAAGATTAATTCTTCAAGATTTTGACTATTTAAAATTTCTTTTTTTAGCTTATTTTCAATTCCTTCTTCGACAGTTTGATACTTAGCTAGAGCAAAAGTATCTTCACTTAAGATTTTATATTTTAAATAAGGGAAAATATCGATATTTTTATAGATACTTTTAGCTACAGAAGAACTAGTATAAGGTGTAATATCTTGTCCTTCTTTTACTAATTTTCTAATAGCTTGGGCACTGATAATATTATTATCAGTAATTG
>USBW01000133.1 GCA_900553045.1 uncultured Mycoplasmatota bacterium
AATAACAAAGTAAATGCCTATCACATAAAATATAATCGTAATCAAAAGCTTCATGATGTTGTAACTCGTAGTAATAAGAGATAATTTTAAGAGCACTGTAACCTTTTAAGGCCATGTCTAAAAAATAGTTATCTCCCATCTTATTCAAAGGAAAATAATCCAATTTGGCCACAAAAACACTACCAGTTTCACTTAAATAATCTTTAGTTAATTTAAGTTGGGTAGTCTTACCACTACCATCAATTCCACAAAAAGCAATTATATTTGCACGTTTTTCTTCTTTCATGTTCTATAGTTTACCACACTTTCTTTATAAAAGCAATCTACTTACTAGTTGGAATTAAATTCCTCTTTAAGTTTTTCTCTTCTTTTTTGCTGCATCTTTTACTGAAGTATTTAAAAAGATGATTTAAAACAATATAAATAGGAACAGCTAAAATCATTCCAAAAATACCCAAAGTAAAAGAAGCAATGACGGTTATGATTATACTTTTTAAAGGACTTATTTTAATAGTGCTCTTATAGATTTTAGGATCTCTTAAATAATTATCTAAAATAGGTACAACTATTAAAATTAAAGCCGTTAAAAAGAAAAGTTTCTTCGAGTACGAAAAAGCCGTGATAAGAGCTACAATATTAGTAAAAACTCCACCAAAAAAAGGTACTATCGTCGTAAAGCCAGCTAAAAAGCCGATTAATAAATAGTTCGGGTGCCCAATAAAATAATAAATTAAGCTGTATTCAACAGTTTCAATAACGACAATTAAAGCAATGCTTTTAAGATATTTAACAATATCATTATCAATATCTAAAACAAGCTTACAGATACTACTGTTAGTAATAAGATCAAGAAAGTATTTTTTAATTTTATCAAAATTGTATAAAAAAGAAAAAAATAAAACGATTATTAAAATGAAATTAGTAAAAAAGTTAATTAACGAACTTACAAAGTCAAAACCAAAAGTATAGATTTTATCACTGAATGTCGAAAGAACATTCTGTAATTTTAAAATAATTTCTTGTTGTAACTGACTATTTTCACTGAAAAACTGATTTATAAAATCGACGATTATTTTTAAAGCTCTACCGCCTTCTCTTACAATGACCGGATAAGATAAAAAGATGATAAGGCCAAAGATTAAAATTAGTAAAATGATTGTAAGAGCAAAAGAAAGATTGTGCGAAAGACCTTTCTTTTTGAAAAAGGTAAGTAACGGAGATAAAAAATAAGCTAGTAACAAGGAGATGAAAATAGGAAATAAAATCTTTTTTAAAAAAGAGAGAACTTCCAATAGAAAATCTTTAGTTTCGACAATAAAAAAAAGAATAAAACACAGAAGTAAAATGTTTACTAATGAGTAGTTTATTCTTTTTTTCATATCATCACCTTACTTACTAAAGTGTATGATTAACGTCCGCTTTTTTTGCCCATTATATTTTTCTCATCATAGCTAAAAATCTGTTCATAGATCTTGCGTTGACGCAGTTCAACTTCGTTTTTGATAATTTCTAATTTCTTTAAGGTGAGTTTGAAGTCCTCTTCTTCCATATATTCTTGATATTTATTCTCTAGTAAATTTCTAAAACGGGCAATTTCATCTAAGATAAGACCACAAGTACCACCACTATCGTCATGATCATCATACATAAAGGAAAGAAGTCTAATAATCTTTTCTAAAGTGCGCTTACACTTTTTATCGACTAGTTTTCTAATTAAAGTAGGATTTATAATGACCATTTCATTAACTTTGATCATTTCATCGCTCAAGACATGGTTGCGAGGCTTAACACCGAAACCTTTTCTACCTAAGTAAGAAACATAAATTATTTCTTCAGTCTTCCTATCTTTTACAATTACATACTTATTTTGCAAAGCCATCAAAATCACCTCTAATGTAATAAATCTTCACGTTTTTCTTTAGTAAGACGTTCCTGTTCACTCTTGCGATATAAAGCAATTTTTTCATGATCACCACTTAAAAGGACACTAGGAACTTCATAACCTCTAAAATTGCGAGGTTTAGTATAATTAGGATAATCTAATAAGTTATCTTCAAAAGATTCATTAAGCAAGGATTCTTTATTAATAACCCCATCAAGCAAGCGAACGATCGAATCACTGATCGCCATCGCAGGAATCTCTCCACCAGTTAACACGAAATCGCCAATAGATATTTCCTCATCGACAAACAATTTAATTCTATCATCAAAGCCTTCATAATGTCCACAAATTATGATTAAATGTTTTTCTAAACTTAAAGATTTAGCTTTCTTTTGATTATAAGTAGTCCCACTAGGCGTAAGTAAGATAACTTTAGATGAGGAAGTTCGGACGCTTTCTAAAGCATCAACAATCGGCTGTAAACATAAGACCATGCCTGGACCACCACCATAAGGAGTATCATCTACTTTATGATGTGGATCAGTTGTAAAATCACGAAAATTAATAATATTAAAAGTAACTAACCCTTTTTCGATAGCTCGTTTAATGATCGACTCTTCTAAAAAAGGGGTAAACATGGCAGGAAAAAGAGTCAAAATATCAATTCTCATAGTAATCCCTCCACATTTTTTAAGATTAATTTTTTATTGTCTTTATCGAAGCTAGCAATAAAATGTTCATTTTTAGGAATTAAGATTCTTTTATTGCCATTAATTACAAAAACTTTGTTATTACCACCAAAATCCGTTATCTCAGTAACTTCACCAAGGTAAGTAGAAGCAAAATAGACTTTAGAAGATAAGTAATCAACATCTAGAACTAAAGAAGTATCAAGGTCTTCTTTTTTAATAAAAACATCTTGTTGTTTATAGGAAATTGCTTTTTCAAGTGAATCAATTTTAGTAAGTGTAACCATATCATAGTCCTGATGCACACGATAAGATAAAACAGTCACCTCTTCTTTTGTAGGACCTAAATAAAGTTTAGAACCAACCTGAAAAATAAGATCTTTCCGATCGAAGTCTGAGCGAATTTTCACCTCACCCTTTAGACCGTGAGTCGTTATAATTTTACCTATTAATACATACATAAAACCACTTCATTTCTATAAATATTATAAAAGAAATAATGATA
>USBW01000134.1 GCA_900553045.1 uncultured Mycoplasmatota bacterium
AACAGCTTGATCGTACAAGAGAGATAACTGCTACTGATATTTCTTTAAAAGCTTTGCAAGTTGCATTAAAAAATGCTAAATCAAAGAATATTAGTATTAGATTTTTAAAAAGAGATATATTAAATAATGTGGCAGGGAAGTATGATGTTTTGATTTCTAATCCACCATATATCCCATATGATAGTAAAAATGTTACTCCTGAAGTTAGAAAAAATGAACCAAAAAAGGCTTTATATGCCAAAAATTCTGGTTTATACTTTTATCAAGAAATATTAAAAGAAGCTAAAGCTAAGAACATCTTAAAAAAGAAAAATATAATAGCTTTTGAAATTGGGGAGAATATGAATGAACCTTTAGAGATTTTGACGAAAAAGTATTTTCCTGCTGCCACAATAATTAAAGAGAATGACTTAAATAATTGGAATCGTTATTTTTTTATTTTAAATTTATAAAAAATTGCATAAAAAAAATAAAATCACCCATTACATGAATTGTAAGGGTGATTTTATATGAGAAAAATATTAGTAATTATAGCATGTTTTATGTTAATTGCAGTGATAGCTAGTAATAAGAATGATAATTATGTAATACCTGATGAAGCAATTCGTTTGCGCATTGTAGCTAACAGTAACAGTAATTATGATCAGCTTATAAAAATGAAAGTGCGCGACAATTTAGAAGCCTCCTTAGAAAAGACAGTTTTACAACAAAGTAGCATTGAAGAGGCAAGAAAAAATATCAAAAATAATTTAAAAGAGTATGAACAAGTGGTAGCTGACACTTTAAAAGAAAATAATTATGATAAACCATTTAAAATAAATTATGGTTATAATTATTTTCCTGAGAAAGAATATAAACAAGTCGTCTATGAAGAAGGAATGTACGAATCTTTATTAGTTACGATAGGAGAAGGAAATGGCGATAATTGGTGGTGTGTTTTGTTTCCACCAATCTGTAATTTAGAAGTTGAAGAATCGGAAACTCAAGATGTTGAATATCGTTTTCTTATAAAAGATATCATGGATAAATATTTAATAGCAAATAATTGACATAAAGAAGATAAATGAGTAAAATTAAGATATAATAAAATATTGTTTGTATTTAAGGAGGTCTCTTTATGCCAAAGTTAGAAGCACTATATAAAGAAGGCGTCATTGTAGGTATGAGCTATAATGGCAAAAAATATTATATTGATCCAAATAAAGATCGAACAAGTGAACAAAGAAGGATTAATCAAGAAATTTACAAAGATAATCCTGAAGGCAGTTCGACAGATTTTCTGGCCTATTTAAAAAATGCCAAAGCAAAGAATATTCAAACAGCAAAAAGAGACGTCACTGACAGTAAGATATACATTTTAAACACAGCAGATAACCGTTTATTAGGAGTACGTTATTTAGGCAAAGATTATTATCTTGATAAAACGATTAGTAATCAAGAAGAAGCCATGAAAAAACTTTTAGAAGATCTTAAACAAGATAATTCCGAGTTTGATGAAGAGTTAATGCGTCAAGATAAAGAAAATTTAGTTGAGGCAATAACTTTAGGAGAAGAAAGTAAAAAGATTCCTGATAGCAGCACTAAGGAAGAAATAGTCAAACCAGAGGAAACACAAAACAAGGCAACAGCAAATGAGATACTAAGAAGTATGCGTAGCGGTATTGACTCAAGACTAGCAAGAACAACTAACTCAAAACAGACATTACAAGAGATTAAAGAAAGTTTAAAAAGTCGTATTAAAAATTTAAAGATTAACTTTAATAAGAAGTTAGCAGGCCGCATAGTATTAATATCTTTAGGTCTTGCCTCAGTTACTGGATTAGGATATCTTGCTAATTCATTGGTAAATAACACTAACAATAACCGAATTGAACAAAGCAGTGACGATGATGAATATAGTTCTTTTTATGACAGTAGTAAGCTAAACACAGGCAAACCTTACGACAGTAGTAAAGAAGATGAGTCAAGTGAAGAAATTTCTTCTTATGAGACTAGTTCAAGTGAAAACAGTTCTTCATTAGAAAACTCAGTGATAGATAGTTCAAATACTATGTCTTCTCAAGAATCATCTAAAGAAAATAGTTCAACTTTAAATTCTTCATCTGAAGAAAGTTCAAGATATGAATCATCTTATGAAGAGAGCTCAAGGCCAAATTCTTCACCTGAGGAAAGTTCAAAACCAGATTCATCTTATGAGGAAAGCTCAAGACCGAACTCTTCAATTGAAGAAAGTTCAAGACCAGATTCATCTCATGAAGAAAGTTCAAAACCAAACTCCTCAATTGAAGAAAGCTCAAAACCAAACTCCTCAATTGAAGAAAGCTCAAAACCAGATTCATCTCACGAAGAGAGTTCTTATGAGAGCATCTCTCAAGCTGAAGCTATTAATTTAGCTAAAGCTGATGGAGCTTTTGCTAAACAAGCAACTTTAAATGATTTAAATGCTGGAAGGCCGGCTCAGACAGTCAATGCTTATGCGCAACAGATCGAAGAATTAACTCAAGATTTCATGGTAAAATACGGTCCAACATATGTAGATGTCTATCGTCAAAGCTTGATGGATTCAATAACATCGAATATTTTGGCTGCCATGCAAGAATACGAAGCTAGTAAGCACCAAGCTTCAATAGACAATAGTTCTAATCAAGACAGCAGTCAAGCTGAAAGTGTTTATAATGAGGCCGCTGCTAACAATGCTTATAAAGAAGGTTTAAACAAAATATTAAGTGGTTATGGCGATTTTAATATAACTTTCTATAATCGTTTAAACAACAATGAAAATTTCAGTGTTTCAGAATATTATGGCTCTTTAAATAATTTAGTTCAAGAATATGTAGCTCAGAACGGTTCGTTATATCAAGACAGTTACTTAAATGGTTTAAGAGACGGCTTAAATAGAGTTTATGAACAAGCTTACACTGAAGTAGCTCAAGAACAAGCTCAAGAGACTGTTACTCCAACTGAAAGTTATCAATCTGTCTCTAGTATTTATAATGAACAGAATGGCAATTCAATATCTGAATCTTATGACAACAATGACTCATCAAATTCTTTGCAGGATAGTTCGCCAAG
>USBW01000135.1 GCA_900553045.1 uncultured Mycoplasmatota bacterium
TACATATTTAAAAATATCAAACATGGAAGAATTAAATCCCCACTTATATGCAATCTTCATAGCTAAAAAATTATAAAAAAGAGTTATCACAAATATTACTGGAATCATAGCTAAAAGCCCTGCTATAGCTTTCCCCCCAATATACTTTATAGATGATATGGATTTGGTATGAATCAATTCATATATATCTCTTTTACAATCCTTCATATATAATATTGGAAATAACGCTATCATAAAGAATATTAAGCATACTCCAAAATAATCTACAAACTTTTTAGAAAACCACTCAGTATAATTTTCTTCTCCTAGTTTTTCTCTAATATAATTATTTGCTTCTTCTATAGTTGCTTGTTTCATATTAGCATCATAAAAAGCATACTCTGCACTCTTATAGCCATAATTTTCATCTAAATATTTAGCAAAATCCTCTATACTAATTCCTCGTTTATACTCTTTAATTACCTCTTGAGCTTCATTAGGTTCTACATCTAATTCTTCAACTAAATTCTTATAAATTGTACTTAACGCCAGTTGTTCTTTTTCTTTATTATTTACAGGAATATATCCATTCATTATATCTGCATCTGAAATGCTATTTTCATCTAAGGTAACAATTTGGCTGTCATTCTCAAAATATTTTACATCTAAATATTGACATAGATTCACATATACATAGAAACAGCATAGTATTAATCCAATATAATAAAAGGGTTGTTTTATTATATCTTTAATAGTCATTTTTATTATTCCTCTCATATCCTTTGCCTCCATTCTTTATTTTAAATTTTACCCTAAACTCCAAATCCCATTTATATATTTTGCCTTCACTACTTATCTTTAAGTTTATTTTAAATTCTAAATATCAAAAAAAAATCAACTTTTGTAATTTTACAAAAAAAATTCCACCCTATTATTTAGGTGAAATTTTTTACAAATATAAAGTTATACTAACTATTGCTCCTCCATCTGCTGCATTATAAACTTTTAAATCTCCATCATATTTATCACAAAGCAGTTTAGTTATATAAAGCCCCATTCCCATATGTCCTGAAGCATAATTTCTGTTTTTTCTTATCTTTTCACTGTCTATTTCATTAATTATTTTACTTTCAAAGCCACAACCATCATCCTTAACAATTAATATAACCTGTTCATCTTCTATATTGATATTTATAGAAACTTCACTGTTAGCAAACCTAATTGCATTGGTAATAATATTTTCATAAATCTCTAAAAATATGAACTTATCAATATTAATTTCAAAATCTTCTTTAAATTGATTATGTTGAACCTTTATATCAATTCCATTTTTCTTATAAAACACTTTGTTTTCTTCTTCAATATCATAAATTATTTTTAGTGCACTTACCTTTTCATCTTTTCTATCTCGTAGTTTTACCTCATCTGCTCTTCTCATATATTCCACAAATTCTTTCAATCTTGCAATTTGAACATTACATTTATTAAGTTCCGCTAGCACCTCTTCTTTGGATATGTTGTCTTCTGGATAAAACTCTAAAATAGTTTCTACATACCCCTCTAATACCATTAGTGGAACTCTTATATCATGAGCTATTGATGCATGAAACTCCTTTTCTTCTATAATTCTATTCCACATTTTCTGATTATTATCTATCAATTGAATTCTCATCTTATCAAAAGATTTACACAGCTTACCAAACTCATCCATATAATCATACTCAATTTCAAAATCTAAATTATTGTTAAATATTTCATTTGCCCCTTTTTCTAGCAACGCTAATGGTTTTTTAAGCTTTCTCTTAAAAAATAAATATGATGTTATGCTATTTAAAGTTATCGTTATTATTAATAATGTCCATGTTTCTAAAAAGTCACATATCTCTACTATAATATTATCTGATTGACTCATAAAGCTTGAGCTAATCCTCGGTGCTTCTGTTATATATCCATAATACTTATTATAAAAATCATATATTTCCTTATACTCTTCTATGGTTTTATATTTACTCCATATACTATTTTGTATAATTCTAGCCCCATTCATAACTCCTATAGATATGATAACTGATAATAATGATGATATAACTATATAATAAATTAGACTCTTTTTAATTGATAATACCCTTTTATTTAGATATTTCCTTATCAAAGCTTTTCCACCTATATCCACTACCCCATTCTGTTTCGATAAAATTTTCATCTGTAAACTCATAAATCTTTTTTCTAATTCTTCTTATATATTCAGTAACTACTTTAATATCACTATCATTTTCCTCATGCCATAATTTTAAAAATATATGTTCTTTGCTAAATATTTGTCTTTCATGTAATGCTAATAACTCTATTATCTCATATTCTTTTTTAGTTAAATCTAATCTTTGTCCATTTATAAATACTTCCATTGAAATAAGGTCTATACTCATACTCCCTGTATAAATCATCTTATGAGAATACTTTGATCTCTCTTCTCTTTTTAAATTAGAAACTATCCTAGCTTCCAATTCCCTAACACTAAATGGTTTAACAATATAGTCATCTCCACCAACTAATAATCCATTTACTTTATCTTCTTCTGTAGCTCTTGCTGTTAAAAATAAAATAGGACTTTGAGTAAAATCTCTTATTCTTTTACATACATCTATACCATTTAGTTTAGGCATATTAACATCTAAAATAACCAAATCTGGAGTACACTTCATTTTATCTAATGCTTCTTTTCCATCATATGCTGTATATATTTCATATCCTTTTAATAAGAAATAATTTGAAAGCATATCTATTAAATCCAAATCATCATCCACAATTAATAGCTTTGCCATTTTACCTCCTATATACTTCTTTTTTAATTAAATACTTTTACCTTAACCTAGCTTATCTCTTATCCTTAAATACTTGACCTGCATGATCTCAATATCAATATACTGGAATTTATCATAAATCCAAAAATTTTAATTCATGAATTAATAAAATTTCTTTTTACTGATATTCAAAATCTCATTTTCCTATTTCTCTTAATGCTCACATAAATCCCAAAAACAAACATAATTTAT
>USBW01000136.1 GCA_900553045.1 uncultured Mycoplasmatota bacterium
AGTGTCAGTTTAAACGGGACAACTGCTCAAGTTACTATCAATAACAAAGCTAATCTTGGCAGCTTAACAATCTATAAATACGATGATTATAGTGATAAAGCTCTAGCTGATGTTACTTTTAAACTATACCGTAACAGTGCTTGTACTGATGAAGTAACTACTGATTTTTATGGTAATCCAATTGGAACTTTAAAAACTAATGAAGATGGTCTTATTACTGTTTCTAATCTTTTATATGGTACTTATTATTTAAAAGAGACAAAATTTAAAGAAGGTTACAAAATTGATGAAAGTATAAGAACAGTAGTAATAAGTAGTAGTGCTACTAATGTTAGAGTAAATGTTGCTAATAATCCAATTGCTACTTTAACAATTTACAAATATAATGATCAAACAGAACAAGCTTTGGCAGGAATTAAGTTTAATATTTGTACTGATAAGGATTGTAAGAATAAGGCAACTGATGCTTATGGCAAAGAATACGGGGTTTTAACCACTAATAGTGAAGGTAAGATAGTTTTAACTAATCTTTTATATGGTACTTATTATTTACAAGAAGTTGAAACTCTTGCTAATTATAAACTTGATGTTACTAGTAAAGATATTGTAATTAATAAACCAGCAGTCAATATGGAGATTGGTAATTCACCACTCGGTAAGATAAAAGTAATAAAAATAGATATACAAAGTAAAAAGACTTTAGCAGGAGCAATTTTTGAATTATACGATACTTCTAATAGAAAGATAACTCAAGATGCTTATGGTAATCCTTTAGGTACACTAACTACTAATAGCAATGGTGAGTTAACTATTTCTAATTTGTTGTACGGTACTTATATTTTAAGAGAGGTTAAAAATCCTGATAATTATAAGGATGAGCAGATCGAAAAAACAATTGTTATTAACGAGAGTACTTTAGATGATAATGCTACTTACACAGTGACTTTTGAAAATGTGCCAATTGGAGATTTACGTATTATTAAGAAAGATTCTCAAAATGGTAGTGCTCTATCAGGAGTTGTCTTTGAACTTTTAGATAGTGAAGGAAATCCAGCAGTTAATGCTTATGGCGAAGAAATTGGTGAGTTAACGACTAATGCTCAAGGTGAGATTTTAGTGGAAGATTTAGTCCTTGGCGACTATCAATTAAAGGAAATAAAAAATCCTAATGGTTATGTGGTAATTAGTGAAATAATTACAGTTGATTTAAATACCCATTATGTTTCGATTGAAGTTTTAAATGTTCCAATTGAAGTTAGTATTGTCAAAAAAGCAATGGACGAGGAGTTTAATCATTTAGACACTGTTTTAAGTGGAGCGACAATTAGGATTGAAGATATTGCGACTGGTGAGACTATTAGTGAATTTATTACTAGTGAAGAGCCAACTGTTTTAAGAATGTTACCAGGTGAGTATTATTTCTATGAGACGATTGCACCAGCAGGTTATGCTAAAGTACCAGTTAAGGTCAAGGTAAGGGTTAAAGATGATGGAACAATTGAAGTTATGGAAGAAGAGGACAAAGTTTATTTCGAGATCTCTGATAAGCAAGTAACAATTTATAATGAGCCAAGTAATATTTTAATTAGTAAGTTTGATATTACTAATAATGAAGAGTTAGCTGGGGCTGAGATTGTTATTAAAGATGAAGAGGGTAATGAAGTAGTAAGATTTACTTCGACTGAGGAAGAACAGAAGTTCTATTTAGAACCAGGAATTTATACTTTAACTGAGACAATTGCACCTGAAGGATATGATAAAATTGTAACTGATTTACATTTTGAACTTACTAATGATGGCAATGTAGTGCTTTATGAGATGGATGAAAATTTATATTATCATTTGGAAAGTAATCGAATAAAGATTTATAATGGTCCAACAATTGAACCAGAAGTACCAGATACAGCTGCTTTCTTATGGACAGGCGGAATTATTATTGGTATTGGTTTAATTGGTGTAGGAATTTACATAATTAAAAAAAGATATGCTTAGTTTAATTAAAACCTTGTTTTCTAAAAAGAAGATAAGGTTTTAACTTTTCTATAGAAATAGTTTGACATTTTGGCTATATTAATATATTCTAGTACCTGAAAGGAGTGCGTTAAATTTATTGTGAAAAATGAAGTAAAAATAGTTGATGAGATTTTAGAAAAAATTGTCGAAGAAGCAGGAGGAGATCCTGAAAAAATTGAAGAGTTAAATGATATGTTGAGGGAGTTATTAAAAGATGATGAATATGAGGAAACTCCACTTGATAAGGCCTATGAACTATTAGATAAAGCTAATAGAACAAAGTCTAAAACAACGGCTAAAAAATATGCTAAACAAGCTTATGAGATTTCTCGTGAATGTTTTGATGCTATTATTACTCTAGCAATGCTAGAAGATAATTCTATTAAAAGAATGCAGATATTGGAAGATGGTTTAACTTATGAAAAAGAAAGACTTACCAAAGAAGGTTTCTTTACCAAAGATATTATTGGAGCTTTTTATGGTAATTTTGAGACTAGACCATATATAAGAGGGCTATATAATAAAGCATTGTTCTTAACTGAAAGTGGTAAGATGTATCAGGCAATTGAAGTTTGCGAAGATGTTTTAAGATTAAATAATAATGATAATACTGGTGTTAGGTATTTGTTACTAGCTATTTATGCTTATCTAGAAGACGAAAAGTCTTTACTTAAGTTATATAATAAGTATAAAGAAAATAATTTAGAAATGTTGATACCGCTTTTTGTTTTATACTATAAACTTGGTGATGATAAGAAAGCTTGTGAATATTTAAAAGCAATTAATAAAGCTAATCCTTATTTCTTAAAGTTTTTTAAAGGCAAAATAAATGTTGAAGATGAAAAAATAACAATAGATGGTTATTATCAAAGAGGCGAGATATCAGAAATAACTATGTATTTAGAAGATTATTTATTTTTGTTAGAGTCTGTACCTAATTTAAAAGATTATATTCTTGAAAATAGTAAAAAGTAGGAACTTATGTTTCTCTTTTTTATTGTGGACAAAGTCCCAAAAT
>USBW01000137.1 GCA_900553045.1 uncultured Mycoplasmatota bacterium
AATGGCACATTTTTTAGCCTACATGATTAAACAAATATTGAATACCACCATTAGCTGCAGCAGTTACTGCTAAAACAATTATACCAGCAACAAGTACGCCAGCTATAATAGGTGGAATAGCTTTTTTAGGTGGTAAATTTAAAAAGTTAGCAATTAAAGAACCAACCCATGCACCAGTTCCAGGTAAAGGAACTGCTACAAATAAAAATAGACCTAAAGCTGTGTAAGTTTGTAACTTTTCACTTTCTTCAATTTTTCTTGTAGCTCTTTCAGTAGCCCAATCAATTATAATTTTGAAAGGTTTCCATCTTCCAAAAAAATCAAATAAAGGTCTAATAAATTTTACAATAAAATATATAGGAACTATATTTCCAATAAAGCTACATATAAAAGCTTCAAAATATGAAAGACCAAGTCCAACACCTATTGGAATAGCACCTCTTAACTCTAGAATAGGCACCATACCTACAAAAAAAGTAATTAAATATTTTAAAATTATAGACATATTATTTACCTCATTTCTATCAGCAATGTAAGTATTTTACTATATTAAATTTGGTTTGTCCATATTCTAACTAAAGTTTTAAAAAGTATTGACATTTTTAATAATAGAGTGTAAACAATATATATATTTAAGTAAGAGGGGGAGTATAATATGAAGCAATACAAAGTACTAACACAAAAAGATAAATGGTTCTCGGGAAAATTTAATAAAACTGATAATAAAATAAGAACAGTATATTTCTTATTTTTGATGAAAGCAGGATTTAATGGAGTATATAGAGAAAACAGCAAGGGAAAATTTAATGTTCCTTTTGGTAAGAAAGAATATATAAGAATTGATTATGATAATCTAAAACATATTTCAGATTTAATACAAAATGTAGAATTTTATAATTTAGAATACCAAGAACTATTTAAAATATTAAAAACAAAGAAAATAATCAATAATGCTTTTTTATATTGTGATCCACCATATTTACCTGAAGATGAAATAGTAAATCAAAAACAATTATTATATACAAAGGAAATTTTTGATCATGAAGAATTTCTTAATAATATGTTTAAACTTACTTCGGCTAAATATATGATTTCAATGACTGATTCAAAAATAGCAAATGATATTTATGGAAAACTAGAGAAGTGTACAGCTAAAGAGTTAATAAGAACAATAAATCCACAAAAGAGCTTTAAATCAACAGAATTAATATTTTCAAATTATAAAATTAATAAATAAATTAAATAAAAAGTAATTATGTGAAAAATCATATAATTACTTTTTTAATGCAAAAAATTAATTGATTTGAATACCGGAAGAAAATTCCAACATTCTGATAATACCGGAATAAAATCAAAAAAACTTCCGGTATTCTATTGACACCGGAAAAGAATTCTGGTATTATATAAATACAGGAAGAAAAATAAAAAAACTTCCGGTATTTATATTAAGAAGGTGAAAATATGGAAAAAAAATTAGAAATGTTACCATTAAGCAAAGATATAGAAACCAAAAGAATTTTAAAGCAATTATCAAGTACCAGTAGAGCTTTAGCTGAATTAAAAGGTATGGCTCAAACAATGCCAAATCAGAAAATTTTGATAAATGCGATAATGATAAATGAGGCAAAGACAAGTTCTGGAATAGAAAATATAGTTACTACACACGATGAAATTTATAAAGCTATGATTAGACCAACAGATACTAGTCCAGCAGCAAAAGAGGTTGTTGATTATAGAGCTGCTATTTGGCAAGGATATAATCTAGTAAAAGAAAAAGGAATTATTAATACAAATATAATAACTAGTATTCAAGAAAAAGTAGAGCATAATGAAGCTGGAATAAGAAGTGTACCAGGTACAGTAATAAAAAATACCTTGACAGGAGAAATAGTTTATACACCTCCACAAGAAAAAGCAGAAATATTAGAATATATGAAAAATCTAGAAGATTATATAAATAATGATGATGATATGGTAGATCCTTTAATAAAATTAGCTATAATACATTATCAATTTGAATCAATACATCCTTTTTATGATGGAAATGGAAGAACAGGCAGAATAATAAATATATTATACTTGGTATTAAAAGAGTTAATAGATACACCTATATTGTATTTAAGTAAATATATAATTAGAAATAAAATGGAGTATTATAAATTGTTCCAAGAAACAAGGGAAACAGGTAATTTTGAAGAATGGATTATATATATGCTAGTTGGAATAGAAGAAATGGCTGAAGAAACAATTAGTATAATAAATAAAATAAGAGACGAAATTGTTAATATGAAACATGAATTAAGAGAAAAAACAAAATTATATTCAAAAGAATTATTAGAAGCATTGTTTTTTGAATTCTATACTAAGATTCCATATATTCAAGAACAATTAGGAGTTTCAGATAAAACGGCACAAAAATATCTTGATACATTGGTAGAACTTGGATTCCTAACATCTGAAAAAATAGGAAGAGAAAGAATTTATAAAAATGAAAGATTATTTAAAATAATCAAAGAAACAGATAGAGAATAAATATTAAAAATATTATAAAAAATAAATTAAAGTATATAACAAAAAAAGGAACATATCATTGTTCCTTTTTTATATTGACAAATATTATAAAATATTATAAAATATTATAAATTGTTATAAAATAAGAAATGAAAGGGCTGAAATGATATGGACTATATAAGTAGTATTAGGAAACTGGCTAAAAATACAGAACTGTTGTACAAAGCTCATGCATTTGAGCAAATGATGCTAAGAGGTATAGAATCAGAGGATGTAGAAAACATATTAACAAGTAGTACAAATGAAATATTGGAGATACAACCTCCGACAAATAAGTGTAAAGATGAAAGAATTTTGGTTTATGATAAAAACTATCCAAAAGATATAATTGTAGTATCTGTAATGACAAACTTCCCAAGAATTGAAGTAATAACGGCAGAATTTGTAGATTATAATAAATGGAAAAAAGTTAATAATAAATTAGTAAG
>USBW01000138.1 GCA_900553045.1 uncultured Mycoplasmatota bacterium
TATTATTTTAACCATCATTGGTATACTAATAGGACTTCTTTTAGGAATTGCCTTAAATATCTTTGTTTTAAATGTCGCAGAGACCGATGAAATAATTTTCATTAAAGATATTAATTATTTAAGCTATATTCTAACAGTAGTCATCATGATCATCTTTACAGTGATCGTCCAGATCATTACTAATTTAATTCTTAAAAAAATAAATATGATCGACTCATTAAAATCAGTTGAATAAAAAATAAAGTTGACTAAATAAAAACTTAAATTTAGCCAACTTTTTTATTACATATTATTGTCACTTGTTTTAGCTTTAAATACGAATATTTTTTGAATAAAAAAGCTCAAGATAAACAAAATAAATTCTACTAAAATTTTAGCAAGATATTTATTCATGGCAAGATAATTGACTAATATCCCTAACATTGCCGTATTTAATAATAAAATAACAATAACAAGTAAATAATATCTTAATAAAGAGCTTTTGTTCTTTTCTTTAAAGACAATTTTTTTATTTAAAGTATAATTCCAAAAGGAGCTTATTAATCTAGAAAGAATATTAACAACCAAAATATTTTTCAAAAAAAGATTAAAGAAAATATATAAAAGATAATCAATCAAAAAACTAGATAAAGAGACACAAGAAAATTTTAATATTTGCCGATAAACTTTATAAGAATCTTTTAAAGTATTAAAATGCGAATTGGCATTATTATCAAAATAAATGGTCGTAATTTCAATTTCTTTAATTTGAATATGTTGTTTAGAACACTCTAAGAGCATATTCATCTCGTATTCATAACGATCTCCTGGAATATTTAACATAAAATTCATTAAAAGATGAGTAAAAGCTCGTAAACCAGTCTGAGTATCATAAATAGAAACTTTTGTTGCCAAGTGATAAACAAGACGCGTAATAGAATTACCTATTCTACTTCTTAATGGTGTTTTTTTAGAACGCAAGCGCTTACCAATCACTAAATGATCAGGATTTTTAGTTAAATATTCACATAACTTATTAGCATCTGCTACTGTATGCTGACCATCACAATCTAAAGTCACTATTATATAGTCTTGGTAATTTTTTTGAATATACGAAAAAGCAGTCTTTAAAGCAGCTCCCTTTCCACGATTAACGGAATGAGTCAAAACTTGAGCGTACTCCATAGCTTTTTCAAAAACAGGAGCAAAAGTTGGACCACTACCATCATCAACCACCAATATTAAATAAGCATTTTCTTTTAATTCGCACAATAAAGCAAACATTTTCTCATCAGGCTCATAAGCCGGAACAACCGCTATTTTTTGCATCAATTATCACCTCAATACTTCTAATTATCATCCCATTATATTGCTATTCATCTTTCACAAATAATAAAGTTTCTTATTAAATTATATGAAAAAAACAGAATAGGAATCCATTAATTGGTACACTCATTTTAAAACACTAAAACTACAATAATTAATTTAAATAACTATCTAAATAAGCTCTCCATTCAGGCACATTCTCTTCATCAAACAAATGGTATAATAGCAAAACGACAATCTCATGTCTTTTTAAAGCCTCTTCTTTCCCAGCAACAGTTAGCATTAAGTCTTTTAATTTCAGTATCTTCTCAAAAATATGACAGACACTGCTGCTAGCTTTTCGATTAACATATTCTATATAAGACATATCAAGTACTGGAAAAATATTTTTATCAAAAAATGGTTTATGATATTTAAGACTATATTTATAAACACGCAAAACACCAGTTACTCCTAAAGCATCACACATATCAGCATCAGAGACAATCTTCCCTTCTAAAGTAGTTGGCCTAATTCCTTGAAGTGATTTACTATAACCTATACACTTCAAAGAGGCAAGCACCTGTTCTTTAATATCGCTAGGAACGTTAGCTTTAGTCATAATCAGTTTAGCATTAGTAAGATCACTCGCATTTGCTTGACCAAAAATCTTATAATCATCTACATCATGTAAAAGAGCAATCAAAGATACTATTTCTTCATTGACTTCGGTTTTTTCCTCACGAGCAAACTTTAAAGCTAGCTCCAGGACTCTTGCAACATGACCACTATCATGGCCAGAATCTTCTTTTTCTAATAATTTATCTACTTCTTCTTTAACCTTTTCAATCATTGGTACCCTCCTTTTTAAAAAGCAATAAGACGATAGCTAGTCTTAACATATTGCATTATTTCAGTATCAGATAAAGCATCATCCAAAATAATAGTCACCCAATTTTTTTTATTCATGTGATAAGCAGGATAAAAACCTTTTTTCTTTAGTAAATCAGGTATTTTTTGGAAATCTTGTTTCACATTTAAAATTGCTACTTCTAAATCTTCATTTTGAGCAAGCTTAAGTTTTGAAACATTCATAATAACAGCATACCACTTTTTATTGCTAGCATTTCTAAAAATTCCATATCCCGGATAATTCGCCCAAAGAAACTCAGGTCTATCATGATATAAACTAATAATTAAATCAGTTATTCTGTTAGCCTGATTACTTTGTAATGAGGAAAAATAGACTTCTTTAAAACACTTACTCTTAATGTCTTTTAAAATTTTCTGATATTCCTCTTTAATAGAATTAGCAAAACCACCAACATTATCTTTTATTCTAAAAGCGGTATATTCACTATCTGCTTCTAAGCCATAGATCTTGCCACTTACTTGGCCAGCTTGTGTAATTTCTATATTGATTTTAAAACTATCGTTCATGATTTTTTTAGAGTATTTATAAATATCCTTATCTTTTATAAAACCATAACTTAATAATTCTTCTAAAATGACACGAGCATTTTTAAAAATTTCACTTTCCATATTCATTTAAATATCACCAACCAAAATTAGTTTTAGAATTTTGTTATTCATTTAAATAATTAATTCATAACAAAACTAATGGCTTCTAAAAATAGTTTAACATAAATTTTATAAATTAAAAATCCTAATAAAAAAGATCATTTATATTTAAAAATAGT
>USBW01000139.1 GCA_900553045.1 uncultured Mycoplasmatota bacterium
AATACTCTATTTTTTATTTATATAGCTTCTTTGTTTTCTTCTTTTTCTTCTTCATCATAACAACGTTTTGCTTCCTCTTGCACATCCTCATCTATCTCGCTTTCTAAAACAATATTTCTTGTGTCAACATCATTTAAAGGTTCTTCTTCCTTCTTCTCTTCGCGACGTTCAAGGTTATCAATTAATACATCAACAGAAATCCTTAAAACATCACCATCAATTTCATAATTAAAATCGTCAATTGAAGCTCTTGCTAAAAAAGCATCATAATTATCACTAATAGCGATCTCTACGGGGATCTTATAACTATACTCAGTCTCAATCTCGCTAGTAGGTAACATTTTATAAGTACCTTTTAAATAAAAATAACCTGAAAGCGTATCATCATCTTTTAAAGTAAGATCATGATCAAGTGAAATACTAACTAACTCACCAATTTTTGATTTAAATGTAATATCCTTTTTAAAAGGAACAATCTGTCTCATAGAAAATCCTCCTCATTTCATTTAATTATATGAAGAGGAAAAAAAGATAGAACTACTCTATCTTTTAAAAGAAAAAATATAATTATAAATATCTTGATAATCCGTAACTAAGACAAAATTTATCTCATCCTTGATCTCTTCTTTAAATTCTTGTAAATCATTTTTATTATAAGCTGGCAAGAAAATCGTTTTAATTTTATTCTTTTTAGCTCCTAAAATCTTTTCTTTAAGACCACCAACAGGTAAAACTTCTCCTCGTAAAGTCATCTCACCAGTCATACTGATATCTGTCGGCACTGCTTTATTAGTAAAAAGACTCACAATCGCCGTCGTAATAGCAACACCCGCACTAGGGCCATCTTTTTTTACTGCTCCAAAGGGAACATGAAGATGTAGATCACTATTAACTAAATCTTCATAAGAGATTCCTAAATTAGCACAATTACTTTTAATATAACTAAGAGCAATATTGATACTTTCAGTAAAGACATCTCCAAGACAACCCGTAGTAATGACCTTGCCACTACCTTTAAACTTAGCAACTTCAATCTTTAAGATGTCACCACCAAAAATAGTATAACTCATTGCATTAGTAACTCCAACAATACTCTTTTTCTCTTGTAAATAATTTTGGTAAATTACTGGTCCCAAATAATAATAAAGTGAACTTTTCTTAACAATGATCTTTCCTTTACTTTTATTAAGTAAAATATCCTTAGCTATCTTCATCAAAATAGCTAAAATCATTCTTTCTAACTCTCTTACCCCTGCTTCTTTAGTATAAGCATCAATTATTTGAATTAAAGCTTCATCTAAGAAAAGAATATTATACCTTTGTAAATTATATTGCTTAACTAGTTTAGGAATAATATATTTCTTACAAATTTCTAACTTTTCATAAAGACTATAACTAGTAAGATGAATGATCTCCATTCTGTCATATAGTTCTAAAGGAATCTGTTCTTCATAATTAGCGGTACAGACAAATAAAACTTTTGATAAATCGAATTCTTCTTCAATAAAATTATCTACAAAGTACTTATTTTGTTCTTTATCTAAAACCTCTAAAAGACAAGAGGCCGGATCGCCTTTAATATCCTTAGTCATCTTATCGATCTCATCTATTACAAAGACAGGATTAGAGCTTCCTGACCTCCTCATACCTCCAATGATCTTACCGAAGGAAGAAGAAATATAAGCCCTGCGATGACCAATAATATCTGCTTCGTCATTAACTCCTCCAACAGAAATCTTAACATAATTGCGTCCCATTGCTTTAGCAATACTTTTAGCAAGTGTAGTCTTTCCAACCCCAGGAGGACCTACTAAACATAAAATTGGAGCATTACTACCTTTGCCAAGTTGCAAAAGAGCCAAATAATTTAAGATTCGATCCTTTACTTTATCCAAAGCAAAATGCGATGAGTCAAGAATCTCTTTAGCTTTTTTTAGATCTTTATTATCAGTTGTATAAACATTCCAAGGAAGAGACAACATAACATCAATATAATTTCTGATATTACCAATCTCAGGAGAAGTAGCTGGTAGAGTCTCTAAACGCTTAAACTCTTTTAAAAGACGATCTTTAATCTTAAATGGCGCCTTTAAAGCATTAATTTTTGTCTTTAAAGAATCAAGCTCCTCATCTTTATCAAACTTAATTCCTAACTCTTCCTTGATGACTTTAAGTTTTTCCTGAAGTAAGTACTCTTTTTGAGAACGTTCAATATTTTTAGTAACTTCTTCATTAATTTTTTCTTCAAGTTCAATAATTTGTAAATCTTCTTTAATATCTTCAAGAAGCATCATAACTCTAATTGTTGGATCAACTTCTAAAAGATAAGCTAGTTTACGATTTAAAGAAAGTGGTAGAAAAGCTGCTAATAAATCAGTTAATTTATCTAAATCCGTAACTTGAGAAATCGAAGATAAAATACTATTACTAATGCTAGGGTTATGTTCTAGATAAAACTCGACCTGTTTGATTAAACTGCGCGAATAAGCTATTTCTTCTATACGATTTAACTCTTTGTAAGTAACAGCTTCTACTTGGGCATTTAAAATATTATCTTCCGTCTTATGAGCAACTATCTTGACTCTGTTCATTCCTTTTATGACAATTTTCGTCTTTTGATTGGGTAAATCAAGTTTCATGCTAATATAACCTATGACACCAATCTCTGGAAAATCTTCTAACGAAGTATCTAAAGTATCGATTTTATGAACAATTAAAATATGTTTGTTATAATAAGCTTCTGCTAAGGAAAAAAGTTCTTTTTCTTTTTCCCCTTCGACTTCTAAACGAATTTCACTGTGAGGAAAGAGGATAATATTATTCAAAACTAAAACTGGTAAGTTCGTATCTGCCATTAAAATCCCTCCAATGAAACAATTAATTTCTATTATACTAAAAACAGAAAATAATACAAGCAAAAATTAAATTAAATAATTGCAAAATAATTCCTGTAGATTTTTTGAAAATATATGATTA
>USBW01000140.1 GCA_900553045.1 uncultured Mycoplasmatota bacterium
GGCAGCCACATGGAAGACGGCGGGCAGAAGCTCGCCGGCCATCTTGTACATGTTGGGGATCATGAGGAGCAGGCCCTGGGAGGCCGTGTAGGTGGAAGCCAAAGAGCCGCTGGCAAGCATGCCATGCACGGCACCGGCGGCACCGGCCTCGGACTGCATCTCTCGGACGGACACGGTCTGGCCGAAAACGTTCTTGACGTTTTTGGAAGCCATGTCGTCGACAACCTCGCCCATGACAGAGGACGGGGTGATGGGGTAGATGGCGGCAGTGTCAGAAAGCGCGTACGCGATCCACGCGGTAGCGGTGTTGCCGTCCATGGTTTTCATCTTTGCCATGTGTTTCCTCCTAAGAAACAACTCAGTCTCGCAAGTCAAACATGCGTGTCAGCAGAACACTGGTCAGTCTGTGGTGTGTCGGATTCTTTCCGTGACTTCGTGAACTTCACCCGTCAGGGGGCGAAGGCGGGACCGCTCCAGTGTTGGCCATCCTGCGAAAAAAATTTTCTTAAAGCGCGGTCAATTTAGCAGGAAGATAGAGGTTTGCAAACTGAAATTATTGCTCATTTTTTAATGATGCTGTCGATTCTCAGCCTTTTTTGCTCTGGATCCTCAATCTGGGGGGGCATATAATAAAAAATTTCATGATTGAAAAGTGGTAATGTCACAGGGCGCATGGAAAAACATCCGCCGTTACTCTGTGAGCTCTGCGTCTGACTGGCGGCTTTCGTATGGATGGAAGGGGGCTGCTGCCTGTCTCTCCGTGTTCCCTGTCAGGCTAGGCAGGCAGGGACTTTGCGGGTATTGTAGCGGCGAAATGACGGAGGACGGCGGCTGTTTGTCCCCGCCCCCAGAAAAACGGAGTATGAACATGGCGAAGCAATGGCCCGGCGCGGGCTGCGTGGCTGCTAAAACATTGTACTTATCATGAAAAGCTTCTAAAGTCACTAGCTTGATAGTATCCGTACCAATATCAATACTCGAATAAATATTTCTCATTTAGCACCTCAGCATCCCTTCTTATATTACTCTTAACATAAATTATACAATATGACGCAAAAAATAACAATAATAAGTTTTAAAAGAAAAATAGAAAAAATTGTCAAGAAATTATCTTAACAATTCTTAAGCTTCCACTGAAGTTTTATATACTTCCAACATTTTTTTAAGAATATCTGGCTCAACAATATTAATAGCTGCGATCGCTGTCTCTAAGGATTTTTTATAATTGCCTTTAAAGAATAACTGGGAAGCAACATCTAAACCACGCTCAATATCTTCATCCATTACTTTATAACGATTGCCATAGACAATTGTCATTTCAGCAAGACGAGCAGTTTTGATCATTTCATTAGTCGTATTGTAAAGTTTTAACGACAAATCACGCGCAGTATCTACACGAATATTTAAAGTCTTAATAGTGATCGGTGTCTTCTCGAGCTCTTTGACGATCTCATAGATTGCTTCGTTAGCTTCAGCTAGTTCTACAAAGTAATTATTAGAGATAATTGGCAGTTTATAACCACGAATCGCAAAACGACATTTCTTAAGTAAAGCAGTGATCTCATCTAACTGTTCCCTCGCTCTAATTTCATCATCCTGCATGCTTCCTAAAGATTTTAAACAAATGTTTAAATCATCCTCAACTTTTTCAAAATCATGAGATAAAATCTCGATTTCATCTTTTAAAGTCGAATAAGGTTCTTCTTTTTTCTTAAGTCTTCTTATAATATCATTATATCTTTGATTTAAGTCATATAAGTCATGATTAACAGCTTCTAAGTCTTCTAGATCATCACTAGTAAGATTGTACATACTCTTAATATCGTCTAACTGCTCATAAATATCCGATACTATTTTATTAACCTTCATAATCTTATTTCTAAATTCTCTAGCAGTCTCATCAAAAACTTTTTTACTACGTTTTTCGACATCAAAGTCATTTAACAAGTTATCTAAGTAATCTAAGAAGGTTTTAAGCTCAAACATACAATCTTCAAGATTTAAGATCTTGATCCGATCAGAGATCTCACTCATTTTTTTCTTGATCTCACTGATGTTATAATCAACTTTTAAGTATCCTAAAGGATAATTTCTTTTTTCAAGACGATTATAAACTTCCATTACTTCGTTAATACGATCAGGAATGATCTTATCGGTCAAAAGAAGTAAATCAGGCATTTCTTCGATTACTACTCCAATATGAGCAATCATTTCATCAAGAACTTTTACTAGATGAACAACTTCATCATAAGCATTATCTTCCATAGCATCTTCAAAGTCTTGAAACTTTTTTTCAATGTTTTCAAACTGTAACTGAATGTATTTATACATTCCCTTGTAAATAGCAGGATTAGAATTTAAAGTTCGATCTAATTCCCTAAATTTTGCCTTTAATTTAGTAACAATGGCACGATTACGTTCTTCGCTCATGGTTACTTCACGTATTTCATCTAGTAAGTTGTCAGTTGAAACACGAATTTTATAGATTTCCATATCAAGATTTACAATTGCTTGTTTAGCTTCTTTTATTTTATGATCTTCAATTAAGCTATCTACTTGTAAAAGTAAATCTGTAATATGAGTAAACTTCTCATTTTTGATAACTTCATATCTTTCTTTCCACTCTTGATATTTATTTTCTAGTTTTTCGTTTTTAACAATTACTTCTATTTTAGAAAGTTCAGACATAATTGGTGTACTAACAATCAAATTACGCTGACGTTCTAATTCAATAGTCTGCTTTTTTAAGCGTAAAATGCGACGTTTTAAATAGACAATTATAAAAACGATAATAAAAATTATTAAAAGTGCAACAAAAGATATTATATAAAGTAAACTATTATCACCCATCTAGGCCACCACCTACTATAATAATAGTAACACAAGTCGTAAAAAATAGAAAGAGCTTTGAACAAAATGAAAATAAATTTTCATGTCCCAGTCGTTGCCTCCTGGGCTTTCTGCTTCATAGAT
>USBW01000141.1 GCA_900553045.1 uncultured Mycoplasmatota bacterium
AGTTCTAGTATCAGCTTGCGAAATCGAGAAGATGAATACGACAAAGAACAAAGTTCAGGTTGTTACTTAACTACTGCAATGTGTGGAACTTTAGGTTATGATGATAACTGCTGTTATTTAAACATACTAAGAAACTTTAGAGATACTTACATGATGAACAATAAAGAATGCTTGCCAATGCTAGTTGAATATGAAGTAATTGGCCCAATAATTAGTAGGAATATTGCTAACGATAAAGAAACTGCTAATATAATGCTTGAAAACTATATCGCTAAAGCTATTATGTTTATTAAAAGAAAGGACTATCAAAGTGCCATAACAATCTACCAAGAAATGTTCTATTATTTAAAAGATAAATATAATCTAAACAATTTAACAGTCGATATGTCTAATGTTCACTTTGATGAGAAAAAATTAGATAAGACAAGAATAAGAACACTAGCTAAAGATGCCAAGTTAATAAGAGAATAGTTAAAAAAGAACTTAGAAAAATATTTAAGAGAGGAAAAAAGATGAATAATATTAATAATCAAATTTACCTAATAGCTGCTACAGAATTACTAATTAATAATAATTCTAGTACCGATCTAGGAAATTATGTTCTTGAATATGGCCAAAATTTTGCTGAAATCAATTTTAAAGATATGTCCCATGGCGATGGCTGTCTAGCTATCAAAGCTCGTTTAGTTAATAAGCAAACTGGCAAAACTGAATGGGGAAATGTTTACTATAAACGTTTAATTAAAAGTAAGGACATTAGCGGTCATATTAATGAAGAAGATTTAATGGACAAACTAAAAGCGATCTATGCTCTTCCCACCGAAGATAAATTTGCCTTTATTTTAAGACCAGAAAGCATATTTTCTAAAAGACCATATGCTAAAAGTCAATTTATTGAAGGTCAAATATCGAGTTTCTTTAAAGATCTTGCAAGTCATAATTCTTTATACAGTGACATTACCATTCACTTAAATGGTAAAGTGCCAAATGGTGTTATTCCTTATCTTAACAATGCTTTTGCTAATATCATACCTCAAGGCATCGATTCTACAAAGAAAAAAGGAAGATAGGCTTTTATAATCTTATTAAATAAAAATTACTATGACTCCCCAACGGGAGTTTTTCTATACAAAAATTGTAAAAATTAAACTTGAACTATCTTTAAATCTGTGATAATATGAAAGCTCAAAAGCATAATTTACAATTGGAGGAAGACTATGAGCAGAACTAATTATCAAATATATTTAATGGCGATGACAGAGTTGCTAATTAACAACAATAACAAAACAGATCTGGGATTTTATACTCTTGAATATGGACAAGAAATCGCAAACATTGATAATGGAAAGCCGATTTCTGATCCTACTTTAACTTTGGCAGTCACTGCTCGCCTAGTAAATAACCATACTGGCAAAACTGAATGGGGTAATATCTACTATAAAAGCTTAGTTAAAACTAAAAATATCTCAAACGATGAAGCTTTAAACAAGCTAACTAGTAAATTAAACGCTATTCGTAAACTTTCTTGTGAAGATAAAATAGGCTTTATTCTAAAGCCGGAAAATAAGCTTTCCGAAAGTCCATATACCGAAAGCAATCTAATAGACGAAAAAATAGTAACCTTCTTTAAAGATCTAATCAATAATGATAATGACACTGAACCCGAATCTAAAACTTTAGAAAAAAATATCTGTGATACTATTCACTTAAATGATAAATTCCCTACTCATGCAATCCCCTACCTTAATTCTGCTTTTTCTTGGGTCTTGACCCAAAACCTAGATTATCCTTTAACTATTCAATTAATACATCATAAAACAAAATAAAACTAAAAGAAATTTATCAACGTAAAAACTAAAAAGCCTCTAAAAAGATCACTTAAGACTTTTAAAAGGCTTTTTATTTTTCTACTTAAACAAACTAACAAAACTGACTAATTCATTTCCTCATCGATAATTTTGACAATAGCATCAAGTTCTTCTTGATACTCATCAGTACCAATTCCATAAAAAACATAATTATCCTTTCTTATTAAGATAATATATTTTCCGTCTTCTAAGATCACATACTTTTGATAATTGCTAGTATCCTTGATCACATATTCATCCTTAACGTCTTCTTCCGTTTCTTCATTGAGCCAGTATTTAATATTTCGTTTAGCATCATTATCTTTTTTAAATTCATACAAATAAGACTTCGTCCTTTCTTCGCCTTTAGTAATCATTAATACATCCATATCATAACCATTATAAAAATCTTCATGAACTTCTACTAAATAACCAGCTTCTTCCAAACTATTTTGATAATCATCCATTCTATGACTAGTCAAAATTAATAATATAATAGCTACTAATAGCACTAAAGCATATAAAACAAAGATCGCTTTTCTTACCAATAAATACATCTTTGCTTGACTAGTCTTCTTCCTTTTGATATTAGGGCAAAAAGAATATAAATATTCTAATAACTCCTCTTTAGTTCCGCCTTCCAAACTATTTTTAGCAATAATTATTCCCATATTATAATCAAGTTTAAGAATAAGTAAGTTTTTTGTCTCAATAATCCCGACTATTTTCTCAAAATCATAAATCTCCTGTTTTTCTTTGCTAGAAATTACTTTAACTTTTTCTTTAGCAATTTCTACCTTTACTTCTACATCTTTATTATCATTTAAATATTTATAACGATCATACTGTAATTTACCCTCTCTTTTAAATTTAAAAACAAAAATTAAAAGACCAAAGATTATAAAGAACACACTATAAAAGATCACTATTTCATACCTTTTAACAATTAAATAATAAACAGCCATCAACAAAAGCAAAGCTAACAGCACAATAGGAGCCTTTCTAACTGCCTGATAGCCTTTACTAAACTCTTTAAAACATTCATAATTAAGAGTATATTTTGAACTAAATTCTTTCTTATCATTCTTTTGCATTTTCCTAAATATCC
>USBW01000142.1 GCA_900553045.1 uncultured Mycoplasmatota bacterium
TTAGGATTATTTTTGACAGGTTGTACTAAGGAAAATACTGAAGTTATTGATGAAAACAGTATTTCTAATCTGCCAATTACTTCTTTTTTAGATGAAGTAAACAATAAAAATAATGCACGTAATCTTGCTTTAATTCCTGAATTGAGCACCAAAGATGATAGTTATGTGGCCTCTTTAACCGCCTCTTTAAAATTGACTATTGTTCCTTCTAATTACACAGGAAATCCGGCAAACGATAAAATAGCTAAATTAGAAATCAGTTATGACAGCAAGGCTCAAGCACCGAGCTCCTCTTTAACTTTAGCTAAAGATTATCTTACAAGTTTATTAGAAGTAATCCTTGTTAATTATTCAGATGATGCCCTTTATAAGATTTTAAACAACTTAGTTATCGGTGGCGATGATTATCTAGTTGATGATATTTTAATTAGAATGACTGCGGAAGATAATTTACATAAGTTGCAAATTTTAAAAGCTTGAACTTAAAAAAACCAGATTAATTCTGGTTTTCGTTTGCAATTCCATAAGTTTTGGTAAGTGGATCAATAAAAAAAGCATTTTCTAAAGGATGATAAGTAAAAATAGTAAAGATAATGTAAGTAATAATAGCTAATAAAATAGTGAAATTTTCCATTTTTAACTTTGGTAGCTGCATGATTTTATAAGAGATTAATTCGCCTAGGAAGATGGCTATAAACATGATAATAATTGTAATGATTAGACTCTCTCCAACTAAGTAATAATAGGGTAAAAACATGACTAAAAAAATTGGAATAGAACTAATGGCGGCTAAAAAGTTAGAAAAACAGATATTATTAATATCTAGTTTTTTAGCTTTGACAAGCAATTTTTGAGCAATACCGGCAATGAGAATGCTAGTAAATAGTAATTTCATATGTTCAAAAATGCTCTCGTTTACTGGTGCAAAAATACTAGTTAGAAAATTTGGCCAAGCATCATATAAAAAATGCAATGGAAAAGGTAAGATAAAAGCTATTATTAGGCCTATCAATTTTAATTTTTTAATGCTCATTAATATCACCAATAAAGTTTATGCGAATTTTATTTAAATTTGTTTTTTTTATTGAGTTATTAAACTTATATAAAAATATAAACGATTTTTTGATAATAGTTTTTTAACTTCGCAAACAGCTTTCTAAAAAACGTGTTACAATATTATTATCCTAAAGAATAAGCGTGTGATCATAATAAAACTCATCAAAATTTAAATTTAGGCAAGAATATAGATAGATTAAAAGAGGTGGAATATGTGGCATAATTTAAAACAAGAAGAATTATTTGAAAAATTTGCGACATCTTTAACTGGCTTAAAGGAACAGGAAGTTACTAATAGGTTAAAAAAATATGGTAAGAATGAGCTTCCTAAAAAGAGATGATTCTTTAATAAAAATATTTTTGGCCCAACTTCTTAATCCAATTGTTGTGGTTTTGATTGTAACCGTAATAATTTCTTTTATTTTAGGGGAAACAATTGATGCTATCGCTATTATTTTTATTATTTTAATTGACTTAGTTTTAGGAACTGTTCAAGAGATGAAAGCCTTAAAGACTGCTAAAGCTCTAGCTAATTTAATAAGTCCGCAAACTACAGTTTTACGAAATGGAGAAGAAGTAAAAATTGATTCAATTGATTTAGTAGTAGGGGATATTGTTTTATTAAATTCTGGCGATAAAATAAATGCTGATTTAAGAATAATAGAAGCTAAAAATCTAACTGTTGATGAGTCGGCTTTAACAGGAGAAAGTTTAGGTGTCAATAAAGAGGCCAAAAAACTCGATCCGAATGTTGCCTTAGCAGAAAGAGTGAATATGGCTTATGCTGGGACGATTGTTTTGCGTGGTAGAGCCAAATGTCTAGTAGTTGCTACTGGTAAAGACACAGAAATCGGCAAAATTGCTTCCAAAGTCCATAAGACTAAAGAAGAGAAGTCACCACTTACTATTAGAGTTAATAAATTTTCTAAGCAAATAAGTTTAGCAATTATAATAGTTTCAATCGTTCTAGCTTTGGTTTTTTTCCTTAAAGGCTATGAGTTAGCAGTTATTTTTTCATCGGTGATCGCCTTAGCGGTCAGCGCAATGCCAGAAGGATTACCACTGGCACTAACTATGGCTCTTACTGTTTCTTCAAGTAGAATGGCCAAACAAAATGTTATTGTAAAAAAGCTAAATTCCGTAGAGAGCTTAGGCAGTTGTACTGTCATAGCCAGTGATAAAACTGGAACTTTAACTGTTAATGAACAGACCGCTAAAAAGATTTTATTACCATGTGGCACATCTTTTGAAGTTACTGGAACAGGTTACAATGATCAAGGTAGAATTATTGACAACAACGAAAAAACGAAAGAGCTTGCTTTCTTAGGAATGCTTAATAATGAAGCAAGTATTACTAAAAAATCTAATAAGTTCAAACTTTTAGGTGATTCGATCGATTTGGCTTTTCTTTTCTTGGGTCTAAAGGCTCAAGTAGATACGTCTAAGGTTAAAGTTTTAGAAAGGATTCCTTATGAATCAGAAAATAAGTATTCCGCTTTGTTTTATGAACTCGCTGGCGAGACTTATTGTACTGTTAAAGGATCGGTTGAAGTAATTAGCAAGTTTTGTAATAAAATGCAAACAGGTTCAAAAGAAGTAACCATTGATTATAAAAACATCATTACTTTAAATGAAACTTTAGCTAAAGAAGGATATCGCAATATTGCGCTTGCAAAAGGTGAGATAGTTAAAAAATCAAAAGAAGAAATCTTAAAGATTGCCGTAGATGGTGCAACACTTCTGAAAGAACTGGCTGATCAGACAGAAGGAAACTTCCAGTTTGAATACAGTCCGGAGAGCTTTACCGGAACAGAACCGGAATATGCACTGGAAGTATGCAACGCAGTTCTGGATGTATGGCAGCCGACC
>USBW01000143.1 GCA_900553045.1 uncultured Mycoplasmatota bacterium
AAAATTCCTCTTACTTAGCCTACTAATAAAAAAGTCTGCCATTATAAATGGCAGGCCTTTATTGAATGTTCGCTTTATTAATAACGAATTTAATCTGATCGTCTAACAAACTGTCCAAATAGTAAAAATTAAAAACATCTGAGTCCTTTACATCATAAGCGATCTGTCCTTTTAGTAAATCGCCAGCCATAACTTGACCATCTAATTGACTACTTATTGACTCAGTTAAAAGAGCGTAACTTCCTCTTTCACCATTTGAGTCCTTTAGATCAAAGCTCATCATTGATGATATTGACAATTCTTCAGAACCTGTATTTTCAATAGTTAAGTCAATAACTAGAAAATAATCATTTTCTGGTCTTCTATAACTCTGACATTCACCATCATATTCCCAAGAACACTCCTGATCGACTCTTGTGACAGAATTAATTTTTATTCTTGTGTCATTTACAGTAGCAGTCTCTGATATATCAAATGTTGTTTTGGCATTGCCGCTATCATCAGTAGAAACAGTCTCTTCACAACCAGTAAGTAATATGACAGATAATAAAATGGTCATTAAACAAAAAAACTTTTTCATAGATACTGCTTACACCTCCTTTACATCTAGCACTTATTAAAACATTAAAAGTTTTAATAAATGTAAATTATTATAAGAATCAAACCCTGATGTAAGTTTGTTTCTTAATGCAAGTATACAACAATATTTTATTTTTCAGATAAAAGTATAACAGAATACGAAAGTCTTTTAAAAAATTAAAAATTATTAAAGACGAAAAATGCTTGAATATTTAACTTAAATATAGTATTATCTTCATAGAGATTTAATATTTTTAAATCTTCTAAAATTGCCCCATAGCCAAGCGGTAAGGCAGTGGACTCTGACTCCATCATCGTTAGTTCGAATCTAACTGGGGCAGCCAATTTTGTAAACAATACTATTTTAGACCTAAAAAATTAAAATAGTATTTTTATTTTCCTAAAAAAGTAAACAAATAACGATTTTTTTGTTATACTATTACTAGCAAAAGGAGGAGTACTATGACTAATAAAGAACTAGCGGATCTAATTTTTCCTAATGTAACTAAAACAATTGCTGATTATGAAAAAATTTATCCTGAAAGAAATTTAAAAGAAGGAGCCAAAGTTACTAGGTTTGCCCCATCTCCTACAGGTTATGTTCATATTGGTGGAATGATGTCCGCTTTACTTGATTTTATTATGGCAAAATCTAAAGCTAACAATAGCGAGGGTGTTTTCTATTTGCGAAATGAGGATACGGATCAACTAAGAGAAGTCGATGATGCTTTTGATTTAATTATGAAGACTTTAAAAGACTATGATATGTTACCAGATGAATATCAATATCATGACAAAATAGTTGGTAACTATGGTCCATACAGCCAAAGTAAAAGAAAAGAGATCTACCATACTTTCATGAAATACTTAATTGAGATAGGCCGTGCTTATCCTTGTTTCTGTACTAAAGAAGAATTAGATAACCTTCGTAAAAATCAGGAAGAATTAAAGGTTAGAACAGGATATTATAAAGAGTATGCTAAATGTCGTAACTTAACAAATGAAGAAATAAAGGAAAGAATTTTAAACCATGAACCATATGTTTTACGTTTTAAATCTGAAGGCGATAATGATCGTAAAATCAAAGTTCAAGATTTAGTAAAAGGAGATTTATTATTGTCCGAAAATGATCAAGATATCGTCATTATGAAAAGTGATAATCTTTTACCAACTTATCATTTTGCGCATGTTGTCGATGATTATTTGATGCGTACTACTCATGTTGTTCGTGGAGAAGAGTGGTTATCTTCTTTGCCAATTCATTTGGAACTATTTAAAGCTTTTGGATTTAAACCGCCAAAGTATTTACATTATCCTCTTATTTTAAAACAAGATGGTGATATCAGAAGAAAAATTAGCAAACGTAAAGATCCTGAAGCTTCAATGAGCTATTATGATGAGCTTGGCTATCCTAAAAAGGCTGTCATTGAGGCCATTATGACTATTATTAATTCTAATTATGAAGAGTGGCACAACTCTAATAAAGAGAAAACCTATCTTGATTTTGCATTTTCTCCTAAGAAGATGTCTTCCTCTGGTTCTTTGTTTGATATAGATAAATTAGATAATATTTCTAAAGAGATTATCAGCAAAATGACCAAAGAAGAGTTATTTAGTGAGTCTTATGCTTGGGCTAAAGAACATAATGAAGAATTAAAAGACTTAATCGAACAAGATGAGGAGTATTACAAAAATATTTTAAATATTGAAAGAGAAAAGAAAAAACCACGAAAAGATATTGTTAACTATGCTAATATTTTAGATAATATTTGGTATATGTATAAAGATTTATTCAAAGATGTCACTTATGATTTTCAAAAAATTACTGACAAAGAAGAAATTAGTAAAATTTTAAGTCTATATTTAGAAAAGTACTATGATTATAACGATAATGAAGAAGAGTGGTTCTCTAAAGTTAAAGATCTTACAAATGAACTAGGATATTGTGCCGACATGAAAGAATATCGTAATAATCCTACGTCTTACAAGGGATCGGTAGTCGATGTCTCTACTGTGTTAAGAGTAGCTATAACTTCTAAAAGTATGAGTCCTAATCTTTATGAAATCATGAAACTATTAGGAGAAGAGGAAGTAAAGGAAAGACTAAATAGATTAATTTAATTTTCTTAATTTTGTAACTTTAAAAATTTAAAAGATATAATACCAGTTTTTATTACTGGTATTTTTTTGTAAATTATAAAAATTGTTCTTTTACGAAAATAGTTAGTATGTGATATAATGTACAGCATTTTATGGCACATTTTGAGCAAGCG
>USBW01000144.1 GCA_900553045.1 uncultured Mycoplasmatota bacterium
GAAAATCATACATCAGATTTAGATGTTGAAGAAATAAATAAACAAATACTTGTTATTGAAAAGCAAAAAGATAAATTATTAGATTTAAGCATTAAAGGTATTATTGATGACTATGAATTTAAAACTAGAAATGACAAATTAAATGTTGAGTTATTTAACCTACAAAAACAATTGAGTGAAACATCAAAGAATAATCTTGAGGAAGAACGGTTAAAGAAGAAATTAGAACTTATTGAAACTAGTCTAAATTCAAAATTAGATATAAAGGAAAATTTAGCATACCTAGTAAATTTATTAGTTGAAAAAGTAGAAGTTGAAAAAGTTAATGGTGATCGTAAACATATTAAGTTAAAAATATATTACGATTTTAATACCCCAGATATTGATATAGATTTAGATATGAATGAAAATAACCAAATTAAAAGTTTGACAGCCAAAAACCTTGCTTGTGCAAGGCAAACTTCGGCTCTAAAGTGTTGCTGTGTTGACACAAAGCAACCCAGGGTTTGTTGAGATGGGATTTCGCTTAGGTAAAGAAAAGCTTTTCTCTTATTTAGACCTTTTTGGTTTCGGAGATAAAACAGGAATTGACCTAAGTGGCGAGTCAACAGGAATTATTTTCCCATTAGAAGATGTTAAAGACCTAGAGCTTGCAACTACTGCTTTTGGTCAAGGAGTAAGTGTTACACCGATTCAACAAGTAACAGCAGTCTCTTCAATAGTTAATGGTGGTTATCTTTTAAAACCTTATGTGTTAAAGAGTATTTTAGATAGTAAAACCAATAATATTATTCTTAGTAATGAGAAAGAATTAGTTCGCAAAACAATTAGTGAAAATACTAGCAATATTTTAAAAATGACCTTAGAAAGTGTTGTTGCTAATGGTGGAGGTAAAATGACCTACATTGATGGTTATCGCGTAGGGGGTAAAACTGGAACTGCTCAAAAAGTAGAAAATGGTCGTTACCTTGAAAATAATTATATTATGAGCTTTATGGCAGTCTTGCCAAGTAATGATCCAGAAGTAGTTTTATACTTAGCTATTGATAACCCTAAAAACACAGCTTTACTTTCTAGTTACACAACGACACCATTTGTAAGAAAAATTTTATTAGACATGATAAGTATTTTAGATATTGAAAAACAAGAGGATCAAAAAGAGAAAGATTATGAGTGGTACGATAAGAAATACTATGAAGTTCCTAATGTGGTAGGACTTACTAAAAAAGAAGCTAAAAAACTTCTTACCAACTTTGAAATAACTTATGTCGGCGATGGTGATATTGTTAAAGAACAAAGTCCTGTAGCAGACACTAGATATTATGAGACTGGTACTATTAGACTTTACATGGGGAGTTAAGTAAAAACGTGTAAAGTTTTACAAATGGATTTTAAATGCCTAAAAAATAGTGTATAATGTTTCTAGAAATTGAGGTGATTTTTGTGCTAGATCTTACCAAATCAATTCTGTCCTTAATGATCGGTTTTTTGCTAGCAGTAATTGTTGGATTAATAATTATTCCAATTTTGAAAAAAATTAATTTTGGTCAACGAATAAGTGAATATGTTGGCGAAAGTCATCGTAAAAAAGAAGGAACGCCGACGATGGGAGGTATTATTTTTATAATACCAACAGTCTTAGCAATGATTTATTTGTTAGCTTCTGGGCGAGTTAGCATGACTTATAACATCGTTATCGTTCTAATAGTTTTTGTCCTTTATGCTGTTTTAGGCTTTCTTGATGATTATTTAAGTATTAAGCGGGGGAAGAATGAAGGACTTACACCGACGCAAAAGTTTTTAGGACAAGTTGTCATCGCAGTTATCTTCTTTGCTATTTATATGAAGTATAATGGTAATACTACTTTTGAAGTATCTACTTTAGGGATCAGCCTTGATCTTGGTTGGGTTTATGGAATACTTATCTTAATTTTATTAGTAGGCTTTTCCAATGCTGTTAACTTAACTGATGGTCTTGATGGTCTAGCAGGAGGATTATCTGCTGTATCCTTTATTGCCTATGCTTTGATTGCTTTCTTTATCGGTCAAGAGGATATGGCTATTTTCTCTTTTGTCTTAGTCGGTTCACTTTTAGGATTTTTAATGTTTAACGCTTATCCTGCTAGAGCATTTATGGGAGATACTGGATCCCTTGCTCTTGGTGCTACTTTAGCAACCGTAGCCATTTTAACAAGAAGAGAACTTACTTTATTTGTAGTAGGAGCAGTCTTCTGCGTTGAGACATTAAGTGTTATGTTACAAGTATTCTGGTATAAAAGAAAACATAAAAGAATTTTTCTTATGACGCCGATTCATCATCACTTTGAGAAAAAAGGTTATGAAGAACCAGATATCGTTAAAGGATTTTGGTTAGTTGGCATTATCTGCGCTCTTGCTGGAATTTTCTTTGCTGTTTGGATCTAAGAAGCTTTAAGCTTCTTTTCTTTTGCAAAAATTGTTGCTATAGTTTTAGATTTTGTTTATAATAAGTAATAAAGAAAGAGGGTATAAAGATGCAAGTCGATATTAAAGATATTTATAAAGATATAGAAAAATACTTAGATCAAGAAATAACTATTGAAGGTTGGATTAAGAACCATCGTAAACAGAAAGAATTTGGTTTTATTGATTTTTCTGATGGTACTTGCTTTAAACATTTACAAGTAGTTTATGATAACAAGTTAGCTTCTTTTGAAAAGATTAGTAAATACCATATTGGTAGTGCTATTAAAGTAGTAGGAACGCTTGTTAAGTCAATGGGTAAAGGCCAAGATGTGGAAGTTCAAGCTCAAGATGTTATTCTTTTAGGGGATTGTCCAGAAGACTATCCAATGCAACCTAAAA
>USBW01000145.1 GCA_900553045.1 uncultured Mycoplasmatota bacterium
TTTTAGCAATTTTAGTAGCTGTAGCAATTCCTGCCATTACAAGATATTTAAATACAGCGAGAAAAGGTACATATGCCACTAATGCTCAAGCAGCTATATCAGCAGTAAGAAACGATGTAATATCTAAAGGATATACAACTAATTCAATTTACAAGTTAGATTCTATTAATGCTCTTTTAGATAAAAAACTTGAAAATAGTCCATATGGTGCCCCTTATCAAGATAGTTCATATGTAAAAGTTGAGTTTGATAATGCTACTGGTAATGCAACATATTCAATTTGTTTAACTGACGGTAATAACGGTTTTACTGAAACTCAAGAAGTTAATGTTGGCGAAGATACTGTTAAAACTGGTCAAACAGTAACTTGCACAGCCCCAACTGAAGGCTATGCTCAAAGATAATGAGGAGGAATTATGAAAAAAAATAAGAAAGGTTTTACTTTAATTGAGTTGCTAGCAGTAATTGTAATTTTAGCAATTTTAGTAGCTGTAGCAATTCCTGCCATTACAAGATATTTAAATACTGCAAGAAAAGGTACATATGCTACTAATGCTCAAGCAGCTATATCAGCAGTAAGAAACGATATTATTACACAAGGTATTACGGTTGATTCTTACTACACAATTGAAAACGTTAATAAATTAATGGATAAAAAACTTGAAACTAGTCCATATGGAATAGCTTATGATCAGAAGAATTCTTATGTTAAAGTTGTATTTAATAATGGTAATGCCGAATATTCAATTTGTTTAACTGATGGTACTAATGGTTTTAATGGAACTGGTTCTACTAAAGAGACAGCTGAAAGTGATTTAAAAGAAGAAAATGTAAAAACTGGTCAAAGTGTAACTTGTACTCTTCCAACTGATGCTAGTCCAGTTACTCCATAATAAAGATAATTAGAAGTAATTCCTGTGGGAGTTGCTTTTTTAATATTTAATAGCTAGGTCATCGATCAAGGTGACTTTTTTGCTGTTCAAGTTACAAGATACAAGCCAACAAACTAAATGTTAATGATATTTACTAAAGAGTGAAATTTAAAATTGTTTTAATAATTGTTCTTTGCTATAATTTTGTTGAGGTGATAACGATGATTATTGGATGTCATGTTCCTTTTACTAAAGATAGTCAGCTTTTAGGATCTTTGAAAACTGCTCTTGAGTTTAATGCTAACACCTTTATGTTCTATACTGGAGCACCACAGAATACTTTAAGGACCAAAATTGATAAAAATATTACTTTGGAAGCAAGAAAATTGATGCAAGAAAAGAAGATCGATATCAATAATTGTATTGTTCACGCGCCATACATAATTAATTTAGCCAATGATAATAATTTAGAAAACTTTAATTTTGCTAAACAGTTTTTAAAAGATGAACTAAAAAGATGTGAAGAATTAGGTATATCTAAATTAGTTTTGCATCCCGGAAGTCATGTTGGTCTAGGAATTTCCAAAGCTAAAGCTAATATTATTATGAGCCTTAATGAGGTTTTGATTGATAGTAAAGTAACTATTTTATTAGAGACAATGGCAGGTAAGGGAACGGAAGTAGGTAGCAATTTAGAAGAGATCAAAGACATTATAGCAGGGATTACGAATCAAGATAGAATAGGTATCTGTCTTGACACTTGTCATTTATCTGATGCTGGTTATGATATTAAGGAATTTGATAAAGTGGTAAAGACTTTGGAGGACTATCAATTATTAGATAAAGTAAAATGTCTGCATATTAATGATAGTAAAAATCCGGTTGGTTCTCATAAAGATCGCCATGAGAATCTTGGTTATGGCAATATTGGCTTTTCTAATCTTTTAAAGGTTGTCTATCATGAGAAGTTTAAAAATATTCCTAAGATCCTTGAGACGCCATATATTGAAAAAAAGCCCCCATATAAAGAGGAAATTGCGATGCTCAAAGATAAAAAGTGGCATCCTTTAGAAGGAAAAGAATGTTCAAAGTCTGATTAAAAACTTGAGAAGATTAATGTTTAATCAATATTTTTAAGGAGGTCTAAAATGAAAGTAATAACAATTAAACAACCATGGGCTACTTTAATTGCGGAAGGTTATAAAGAATATGAGTTTAGAACTTGGAAGACCAACTACCGTGGGGATATATTGATTCATGCTGGCAAGAGTATAGATAAAAAAGCAATGGAGCGCTTTAGGCATTTAAAGTTAGATTATCCTGTTGGTAAGATTATTGCCAAAGCAACTCTTACTGATTGTGTAGATGTCACTTTAGAGTTTTCTTTAAAGTTGTTAGAAAAAGATTCACTAGTGTATCACAGTTTAATTGACAAAACTAATTGGAAAGGTTATGGGTTTAAAATAGAAAATATTAAAAAAATAAGACCGATTGCCATAAATGGTAAGCTCGGTTTGTGGAATTATGATTAAGCTAGTCAGTTGGACAACTTGCTTTTACGTTAAATGCTGCTGAAAAAAGTATAAATTAGAAAGGGAAGATAGAATGAATAAACTAAAAACAGGAATTATTTTAATAATATTAGGGAATATATTGTATTTATCTTATATATTTTTTACCGGTAATGAAATGAGTTCGTTTGGAGAATTTACTAAAGGATTGTTGCTTGGCTTATCAGTAGGTACTAATTTAGTGGGAATAATATTATCACTTATTTATGTGGCAAAGATGAAAGAACAAAAAGATAAAATTTAAAGGTGAGAAGAAAGTTATAGAGTATTTGTCTAAAAAGATAATGGTGCAAAAACGATGTAGTTAAAAAGAAGGAGTTTTATGGATAATATGGATAAAATTATAGTATATGGATCTCGTTATGGCACAACCAAGCAATATGCAGAAGAACTT
>USBW01000146.1 GCA_900553045.1 uncultured Mycoplasmatota bacterium
AATTCTTATCTGTACGGCAGGTGAAGGTTGGTATCAAGAAGAAGGTAAAGAGGCGGTAAGCCTTAAACCAGGGGTAGTAATTACCATTCCTGCTAATGTAAAACATTGGCATGGAGCTAAGAAAGACTCTTGGTTTAGTCACATTGCGGTAGAAGTATCTGGAGAAGAAACACAAAACGAATGGTTAGAAGCAGTTAGTGATGAAGAATACGATAAATTATAATGGGAAAATTTTTAAAGTGAGACGAATGTTAAAACATTATATCAAATACAAAACAAATGTTTGTAAAATTATTGACAATTGTTTTCCGTTACTATACAATTTAGTTGCAGGAGCTAAGAAAGGAAAATGTAAATGAATCAGAAAAATGAAATAATTTTATTTGAAAATCAAGAAGTAAAACTTGAAGTTAATATGAAAGATGAGACTGTATGGTTAAATGTTAAACAAATGGCTGAATTGTTTGGTAGAGAGGAATCTAATATAAGAAGGCATATAATAAACATTTTTAAGGAACAAGAATTAATCGAAACTAACAATGTGCAAAATTTACACGTTGATGGCGTTAAACAAAAAGTGCCTTTTTATAATTTAGATGTAATTATATCAGTTGGCTATCGTGTTAAATCACAAAATGGTGTTATCTTCAGAAAATGGGCAACAAAAGTTCTAAAAGATTATATAATAAAAGGATATGCTGTTAATCAAAAAAGATTAGAGTACTTAGAAAAAACAATTCATTTAATTGATATAGCAAATAGAGTAGATAATAGACTAGAAAATAATGATGCCAAAGAAATATTAAGAATAATTGGTAATTATACAAAGGCATTAGATTTATTAGACGATTATGATCATAAGTCTTTAACTAGACCAAAGGGAAATGAGGATAATAGGAAGATTAGCTATGAAGATTGTATTAATATTATTAAAAAATTGCAATTTAATGAAGAAAGTGATATTTTTGCAATAGAAAGAGACAGAGGACTAGAATCTATAATAGCTAATATTTATCAAACATATGATGGTAAAGATGTTTATATGAGCATTGAAGAAAAGGCAGCTAATTTTTTGTATATGATAGTCAAAAACCATGTTTTTGTTGATGGTAATAAACGTATCGCAGCAACTTTGTTCATTTATTTTCTAAAATATTATGATATTTTATATAAAGATAATAAACAATTGATAGATAATAATACTCTTACTGCGTTAACATTACTTATTGCTGAATCTAATCCAAAAGAAAAAGATGTTATTATAGATTTAGTATTAAATTTTTTGAATTAAGTCATTGACTGTCATAAATTCTAACTACTTCTTAAGAAAAAGGAAAAGAAACATTCTTAAACCAGAGGTAGTAATTACCATTTGTTTTATTTAAATGAAGGCAAGATCAAGAATATGAAAACTCAAGAATAAAATAAGATAAAAAATACGGTTTTCTTTATTATTTTGCAAAAGATAATTATTTTTTAAATTTTTAAACTTAATTAAACAAAAATAATTTAGTTGGATTAGTATATAGACTTTTGATTGGTATATAATAATTTAAAGGAGGAATGAAATTTATGGAAAAAGCAAAAGTATATTTTATTAAGGAGATAACGCCTGAAAATATTATTAGGGCTTATGAGGCATTGGGAGTTGAGTTACCTCTAAAAGTAGCTGTAAAAATGCACTCTGGTGAAAAGGGAAACCAAAACTATTTAAGACCAGAATTCGTAAAAGATGTTATTAATTATGTTAATGGAACAGTAGTTGAGTGTAATACTGCTTATGAAGGAGCAAGAAATTCTACGGAAAAACATCTTAAGTTAATTGAAGAACACGAATGGAATAAATACTTTCCTTTTGATCTATTAGATAAAGAAGGACCAGATTTGGAACTTGATATTCCTAATGGTAAAGTTTTAAAGAAAAACTATGTTGGTAAAAATTTAGCTAATTATAATTCTTTACTTGTTTTATCACATTTTAAAGGTCATGCTATGGGCGGTTATGGAGGGGCTTTAAAACAACTTTCTATTGGTTGTGCTTCTTCTTTCGGCAAGACTTTAATTCATACTGCTGGTGTTACTAATGATCAAAAAGAACTATTTAATAATTTACCAGAACAAGATAAATTCTTAGAGGCGATGGCTGATGCTGCTTCAAGTGTAGTAAATTATTTTCATGGTAATGCTGCATATGTTAATGTCATGAAGAACATTTCAATTGATTGTGACTGCAACGGCAATGCTTCAGCGCCTTGTATGCAAGATATTGGTATTTTAGCATCTTTAGATCCAGTAGCTTTAGATCAAGCTTGTTTAGATTTAATTTATAACAGCAACGATCCTAGTAAAGATAAACTTATTAAAAGAATTGAGGCCCTTCATGGCGTTCATACAATTGAAGCTGCTTACGATTTAGGAGTTGGTAATCGTGAGTATGAACTAGTAAATATTGAATAAGAGTAGACTAAGAGCCTACTTTTATTGTTTGGGAAAAATATGAATAAATTAATAATTATCGCAGCACTTGGTGAGAATTTTGAGCTTGGCAAAAATAATGATTTAATCTGGAAAGTTAAAGAAGATTTACAATTTTTTAAAAATAAAACTATGAATCATCATATTTTAATGGGGAAAAACACTTTTTTATCCCTTCCTAGTCTCTTGGTTAAAAGGACACATTTGGTTCTTTCTCGTACTCTTCAAAGTGATGCTCTTCCGCACCAAGTAATTCTACTTAAAAATCTCAAAGAATTTTATG
>USBW01000147.1 GCA_900553045.1 uncultured Mycoplasmatota bacterium
GCCATTCTCTTACGGAATATGTATAAATACATCTAGTAGCAGTATCAAGAGGAAGAACTCCACGAGCATCTTGTTTATGTAATCCAGTTTTTACAAGATATTCATAATTTTTAAAACTATCATCACAAGATTTTATAAAACTATATACTTTATGATTAACATCTTCATCTAATTTATTATCTTTATATACATAATATTTTCCATTAATATCTTTATAAATAAGATAATCTTTTAACCAATGAGGACTACAAACACTTCCATCTTCATAAACATACCTTGTACTTCTTTCCGCAATATTATTAGGGCTAACACGATTAAGTTCTCTTGAAGTACTAATTTGAGTAATAACACAAAAAGTATATCTCATCATATTATAACCTATTTCATTATTAAAGAAAGTATCTTCAGATACTCTATAATAATTAATATAAGTAAGAAGAATTTGAGCATGAGCATTTACTTCTTGACATTCTTTTAAATCTAAACAAAAATTACCATTAGTAACAATATATAATTTATTATTATGAAAATTCCAATTAATATAAGGATTATTAGAATATCTTTCTAAAGCAATAACAAGTCTGCTTGTAAATTCTCCTATAACATAAACACTTTCATGTCTAAACATACTCCAATGATGTTTTTTAAGTAAAGTATTAATAGTGACATTATCATTACCACTTTCTTTACCATAACAAACTCTTGCACATTTAGCAACATGAGCTTTAACATCATCACCTTGTTTCCAAAGTTCTACAAAAGGTTCAACAATTTTCATATTAATTTATTTAAAAATTCCTATTTGTTTTCCAAAATTTTCTTCTATAAAACAAAAAGAAACGTTATTATTTGTTTTAAGAATAAAATTAGGATTATCAGTAAATAATTTAAAATCTTTTTTAATTCCACTTATTTGACCAGTACGATTAGGTTTACCACAAATAGGACAAATTTCGTGTACTAAAGCAATACCTCTTTTATTTTCTGACATATATGTAAAACTTTATAAAATAATTGCATTAAATTTCCATTATTATCTATTTCAAAATCAGCATTAAAATAAATATGTTCGCTACTATGATCATCTTTATCAATATTATCACGATTGATTTTAATTAATCCCCCGTAGAAGAGTTTACCATTATTACGAATAGCATTAGCTTCATTAGAAAATCTAACATCTGGTATAATACATAATGTTCTATTTATAGCAATATTTATAGCTTTAGACATTGTAGAATTTATCCAAATATTATTATCTATATGATTACGACAAATATCAGTACCGAAATATTGCATAAGTGCTCTAAGTTTAATATAAAGACTTTGTTTTTTAGCAGAACAATGTTGTATTAAATCATTTAAATTTTTATCAATAACATTATCAAATACAATATAATTTTTATCTCTTAATACTTCTCCAAAAGTAACAAACTTATTATTAAAATAATCCCAATATTCGCTATCTTTTTTTACTCTATTGTCAAAAGCAAAACGAGGAATACTAAAAATAATACTCATAACATCTTTCATGTTATCAGCAAAATGAACAATTCTATCTTTATGAGAAATATTTATACTTTTTCTCCTTATAACATAATCTGCATAATTAGAACGAGTAATACCTGTTGCAAATATATAGTTAATCATACTTGCAACAGTATTTTTACCAGAATTTTTACAACCTGCTATACCAATAATACATTCTTTCATATAAAAATATTTATTCTTTTAATAACGAACTTAATCCTGTTTTTAAAGTACCAATAAGATTTGTAACAGCGTTTCGCATTTCAGTAACAGCAATTAATTCAAGATTATTTTTCCACATAGCTAAACTTCCTTCAGGATTATTGATACTATTTCTAATGGCTTCAAGATGATAAATGCTTTTAGCATACATCTCAGCTTTATCAATATTTTCATCAAGAGCTTCTATGCTTCTAATATAATCTGAAAAATCTTTATTATTTTTAATACAAATATATAATATTTTCTGAAATATATTAATTATTTTGACTCGATATAAAGCTATTTTTAGCTATTTAGATATTACATTGAACTATTTATCACTTAGTATAACATAATTCAATATAGAGCTAAAAACAGCTATTTATTGGCATTTTATACGAGAAAGTAAGCTATAATAACAAAAAAGTGGAAGCACTACAAATACTTCCACTATAACTAATATGCTAAATAATAGCAAAGACATCATAATCTTTTTCACTTTCAACATATTCTATTTCAATATTTCCTCGATATTTAGTTTCTTGAATAACGTAATCTTTAATTTCTCCTCTTGGATTAATTTGACATCTTCCATAATTATCAACATGACAAATTCTACAATTATCATCAAATTTTCTATCACTAAGTAAAACATAATACTCTCTTACAAAAGTATCTTTGTTATTTCTTGCAACTTCAACATAATAACGATAACTACTTCCATTTACAGGAAAAAACAATAATTTACGTTTAAAATCATAAAATGGTTTTTTAATATTTGTAACAGGATTAATTATTTCATAATTATAAATACTCATAAATTATTTATCAATAATATAAGTTTTCTTAACATGAAAAGGAACTTGATTTACACCACTTCTTTCTCCATATTCAACAAACATTTCTTTTCCAATAAAATATTCTTTATTATCTAAAACATATTTTTGATAACTAAAATAACCACCAAGATGAACTTCAAAAGTTTCATTATTTATATCATTACGAAGTAA
>USBW01000148.1 GCA_900553045.1 uncultured Mycoplasmatota bacterium
AAATCATCAGTGTAACTAGCCCGTTTATTTTCAGTTGGTTTTACAGTATTACTCATCGCGTCCATATTTCTTTTGGCTTGTTCTAAGTAGTTTGTTTCGTTAGATTGTAAACGATTATTTTCTTTTATTTCTTTTGCCTTATCATTGATGTTGCGATTATCTAAAACAGGTCTTTCAAAGGTATTTGTTTGTGGCTCTAAGTGATTGCTTTCACTTACAAATGGGAAAGGGTTACGATTTGTAGGGGCATTGTTATCTGTTTTGTTGCTAGGATTATTTAAATTATTAGAATTAATATTAGTATTATGCATATTAGTGTTTACATTAATATTATTTAAAGTAGCTTGAGGAGTAACTGGTTGTTTTGCTGCAGCTTCTTTATTTTTTTCTTGCATAATCGCATTAAAGATATCTTGAGTATTTTCTAAATTATTTTCCTCATTTGAAGTAGGAGTTCTACCAAGTCTACTCATACGTAAGCGATTTTGAAATTCTGGATAAGTTTTCTCAGTCTTATTCTCTTCTTTTTTAGGACTAATATTAATATCTTGTTCTTTAATATCATTTGGAGCAATCTCATCTTCTTCTTTTTGCTCTAAATGGATTTTAATATCGTTTTTAGTAGTTTCGGTATTGTTTTCTGTTTCATCTTTACCATAAATATTAATAGGATCATTTTCTACTTCTACTAAACGGAAGACTTCTTCCATTGTGGTAATTCCTTCAAGGACTTTTAAAAGACCATCTTGTAAAAGAGTTTTAACCCCTTTTTTATAAATTAACTTTCTTAGTTCTTCACGTGGCACACTATCATTAATAGCATTTCTTATCTCATCATTGATCTCCAAAACTTCTTGAAGAGCAATTCTTCCTTTGTAACCATTGTGACAATATTTACAATGACCAGGACTATAAACTTCTTCCACATCTAAATTTAAAGCTTTTTTAAAAATTCTTTTTTCCATGTCAGTAGTAGGTCTTTTTACTGCACATCTTTTACATAATTTCTTAGCAAGATTTTGGGAGATAATTCCTTGCAAAGAAGAGGATAGTAAATATCTTTCAACGTCCATATCCAATAATCTTTCAATAGTAGTAAGTGAATTATTAGTATGCAAAGTTGAAAGAACTAAGTGACCAGTAATAGAAGCACGGATGGCGATTTTAGCAGTTTCACTATCACGAATTTCTCCGATTAGAATAATATTTGGGTCCTGTCTTAAAATAGAACGCAAAACATTGGCGAAATCAAGACCAATCTCAGCATTTACTTGAATTTGGTTTAAACCTTCAATATTCATTTCGACCGGATCCTCAACCGTAATAATATTAACTTCTTCACGGTTTAACTTTTGTAACATGGAATAAACAGTAGTTGATTTACCACTACCAGTGGCACCAGTAACTAAGATAATACCATTTGGATCATTTAACATACGCATGATTTTCTGATAGTTTTCCTCAGTAAAGCCAAGAGCTTCAATACCATTTAAACTCATAGAATAATCCAAAATACGGACAACAACTTTTTCGCCGAAGCTAGTAGGTAAGCTAGATACACGTAAATCCAAGTCTTTACCTTTAATAGTACTTTTAATAGCACCATCCTGTGGCAATCTTGATTCAGTAATATTCATGCCAGCTAACAGCTTGACACGTGTTATTAAATTTCTTTTATACTTATTTGGCACAATAGAATAATCTTGTAAATCGCCATCAATACGGATTCTAATACGTAAATAATTTTCCGCCGGATCAAAATGAATATCACTGGCATTTTGCATGACGGCATCAATTATTATTCTGTTTACAATATCAACTATTGGAGTCGCTTCAAAATTAAATTCTTTCATAGTATTCCCTTCCTTATTCTTTTTTACTATAACTAGTATATAGTAAATTCATTAATTTCGCAAGCACACCTTATAAAAATATTTAAAAATTTAGACTAGAAATTTTCAAAGGCCTATTATATAATGATTATAGTATAGTAAGGTGTGTGGTGATGATGAAAGATTTTTTCAAGAAAAACAGGGGTAAAAAAGGCTTTGTTATGATGGAGGTATTGGCAGTCACTGTCGTTATTTTAGTCATTTTTACAACAATTTTTACAATGTTTATGCCAACTGAAGGTGAGTATGAGCAAAGAATAGACTATAACCACGTCAGTGCTCAATATGCTGCCTTTTATATGCGTAAAATTTATATTGACGAAGAAATAGATTACAATGGTAGTACTTTTGATAATAATGCCAGTTATATAACTTTGTATGATGGTAAAAAATGTACAAACCTTGATGAAGACAAAGAAGAGTACTGCGAATCGTTAGCAAAAGAACTTGATTTAAAAGAAGTAATTTTAACTACTTATAATATTTCAAAGTTAAAAGAAGATTACACTGGTACTGAATTAAAAGATTATATTAATTATCTACCTAATTATGATAATTATCCTTATGAAAAAGATGAGGTTTATCGTTTGATTGTCAAAACTGGTGATGATTATTATGCATCAATGCCTCTTTACACTGAGTATCAAGATCGAACGATCACCATTAAACAAAATCCAGGTGGTAGTTTAACAGTATATAATGAAAGTAAAAACACTTCATCTACTTCTAGTTTGATTGCTCAAGCAGAAGATATTATTCGTGGTGAAGCGACGACTAATCCAGGTTGGACTTTCCAACATATTTCTTATGATAATAATGCAGGCAATCCC
>USBW01000149.1 GCA_900553045.1 uncultured Mycoplasmatota bacterium
AGATTAGAAGAGATATGATATAATTACTAATACATATGGGGGGGGAATAAGTGATAAAAACATTAAAAGTAAATGGAAAAATTAATTTAAATGCCAACAAAAATAATACATATGGCATCGTTAAATATCCAAAATAAAAACACTACCCTACGTGCATTCGCACTTCGAGTAGTTCAATTAAATTATATGACAAATAGCTATTATTGTCAATTATTCTAAAATGACGCTTTTTGTTTGACAATTTTCTATATATTGAAGACTTTTTATCAAAAATTTGGTACAATTATTAAGACGAAATTTTTAAAGAAAGGAGAAGGCTTAATTACTTAGTATTATGAAAAAAAATAGTTTTATTGAAGGAACGATAATTGCCTCTTTAGCGATTATTATAACAAAGATCTTAGGGGTATTATATGTAATTCCTTTTTACTCCATCATTGGCGAAGATGGAGGAGTATTATACTCTTATGCCTATAATATTTATAATTTATTTCTAAATATTGCTACAGCTGGTATTCCGGTAGCCATTAGTATGGTCATAAGTGAATATCAAACTTTAGATATGCAAGATGCTAAAAGAAGAACTTATAAGATCAGCAAAAAGATCATTGCAGTTATTTCTATTATTGCTTTTTTAGTTTTGTTTATCTTTGCCGAACAATTTGCCAACTTTTTCCTAAGTGGCATTGAAGGAGGAAATAGTTTACAAGATGTTGGTCTTGTTATAAGAGCAATTTCTACTTGTCTTTTAATTATTCCTTTCTTAAGTGTTTTACGTGGTTTCATTCAAGGTAATAAAATTATTACACCAACTTCAATCAGCCAAGTAATCGAACAATTAGTAAGAGTAATTATTATTGTCTTCGGATCTTATATTTCTATTAATTATTTTCATGCCAGTACTCCAGTTGCTGTAAGCGTTGCTCTATCAGGAGCCTTCTTTGGAGGACTTGCAGCCTATCTTTATTTAAGGTTTAAAGTTAATAAGAATAAAGAACTATTTGAAACTAAAGTAGAAAAGAAAGATAATGTCAGTAATAAAGAGATCGTTAAAAAGATCATTTTCTATTGTATCCCTTTAATTATTACTTCAATTATTACTAATTTGTATGACTTAATTGATATGAAGTTAGTAATTAAGGGTCTATATATGATTGATTATCCTGCTAGTGATGCTGAGTTAATTGCTAGTATTATTGCTACTTGGGGTCCTAAGATCTGTATGGTGATCGTAGCTATTTCGATGGGACTTACTACTAGTTTGATTCCACATATGATCGAAAGCTTCACTAAAGGCGATAAAAAAGATGTTAACCACAAGTTTAATCAAGCTATCAAGACTATTTTATTTATTACGATTCCAATGGCACTTGGTCTTTTCTTACTAGCAGATGAAGCTTATTATTTATTCTATGGTGAAAATACTTATGGTCCATTATTATTAAGATATTTAGCAATTCTAAATATTTTCACTGCTGTTTTAACTGTTATGAATACGGCCTTACAAGGTATGAAGAAATTTAAGATAATTTATATTAATAGCATCGCAGGACTTGCCATTAATGCAATTTTAGACATTCCTTTAATTTTATTATTTAATGCTATTGGCATTTATCCTTTCTACGGAACAGTTACAGCCACAATTATCGGTTGTAGTCTATCATACTTAATTGTCTTTATTTACTTGAAGAAAACCGAAAACTTCTCATTTAAACCGATTATCAGTTCTTTAAAGAAACTAGTAATCCCAGTCGTTGTCATGTCAATAATTGTCTATTTCTTAGAAAAAATATCTAATTTCTTACCTGCAAATACTTTAGGAAGCTTAATTACAATTTTAGTCTGTGCTCTTGTGGGCGCCTTAGTTTATGCTTATCTTACTTATAAAAATGGTTCTTTTAAAGACATCATGGGCAATACCTTCCAAGATAAATTGACAAAAATTTTAAAAATGAGGAAAAGAAAAAATGCTAGTAGAAGTCACTAATTGTCAGCTATGTCCTAGAAATTGTCATGTCAATCGCAGTAAAGAAAAAGGCTTCTGTATGGCACCGGATAAGATAAAAATAGCAAGAGCAGATTTACACTATTTTGAAGAGCCTTGTTTGACAGGTAAGACTGGCAGTGGCACAATCTTCTTTTCCCATTGTAATCTAGGTTGTCTTTTTTGCCAAAATTACCAGATTTCCCTAGAAGATTATGGCCAAGAAATAAGTATTGAAAAGTTTAGTGAAATCTGTTTAGAACTACAAAGAAAAAAAGCAAGTAATATCAATTTAGTAACTCCTACTATGTATGTTCCTTGGATTGTTGAAGGACTTAAAAAAGCCAAAGAAAAGGGCTTAAAAATTCCTATCGTCTACAATAGTAGTGGCTATGAAAATGTTAGCACGATCAAATCTTTAAAAGGTTTAATCGACATCTACTTGCCAGATTTAAAATATCAAAATGACTTCTATGCTAGAAAGTACTCTAAGTGTCCCAATTATTTTAAATACGCCAAAGAAGTAATTGAAGAGATGTACAAACAAGTTGGCAAACCAAAGTTCAAAAATGGACTTATGACTAAAGGTGTAATCGTAAGACACCTAGTACTGCCAGGTCATATTAATGATTCTAAAAATATTATCAGTTATTTATATAATACTTATAAAGATAATATTTATATTAGTATTATGAACCAATATACTCCTGTAAGAACTTTAAAATACG
>USBW01000150.1 GCA_900553045.1 uncultured Mycoplasmatota bacterium
ATTAATTCGTCATTTTCTTTCTTTTTCAGTAGAAATTAGTTTGTCATTCTACATTTTTTCTATCGTTATTTATATATTTAATTTACCATTTTTTTCAAATTTTGTCCACTTCCTAGCCTAATTATTTTGATTATTTGCATAGAAAAAAGTACTAAAGAAGCTCTTAAATCTTCTTCAGTACTTTACTTACTATTTCATATAGAAAACTTGTAAAGTATTATATTCATTAGTTACTTCATTACCTTCACTATCTTTTTCTTTTACCTCTTTTAAAACATGTAACATTTTAACTGTAACTTCAGTAGGATAGCCTAAGTCTTCTTCATAACCAACTTGCACTGTGACAATATAAGCATTATCATCAGTATAATCTTCATAACGATACTGACCAGTTCTTACATTTGTAACTTCAGTGCTTGTTACTACAGGTAATTTTTGTTCACGATCTTGATAGATATTATGTTCAATATACTTATAGACCGTCTCACTAGCTTCTAGAATAAAGTTATCACGATAGTCTTCTAAAATGAACTCTGTTCCACCAACATCATTTTTGGATATTTTATTATCTAAATTATAAAAATCATAAACTAGCATTCTGGCAACTAATTTAGCATACTCTTCTTCGTTTACTTCATCTTGTTCCAATAAAGTTTTTAACTCGTTAAATAATGTCACATAACCATCTGGAGCATCATTTTCCAAAGTATAACCATATCCATCGATCGTATTTACAACTTCAGGTTGAATTGTACTGCCACCGCCTAAGAAATTATCATAAATTTTATAACCTAAGAAAATTAATAATGCAACGACAAGAACAATTAAAATTATCAATAAAGTTCTTTTAACACTTTTTTTTATTTTCATTTTTTTCCTCCGTAATCTTTTTACTTCTAAGATTTACCTTTTCATAAGTTAAATACTTTTGCTTATTTAAAATAATTCCGAAGACGAAAAGATAAGCTAAGAAATATACCCATAACAATAATACCAAAATATTAGCAAAATTGCCATACAATTGATCATATTTAGCAATATTTGTCACATAAAATGAGAAGATTTCAGTAGCAATTATCCAACTTATTGTAGTAAATAAGGCACCTTTATAAGTAGTTTTAATGCTTCCTCTTTTATTAGGAGCAATAATATAAATTAAGTCAATTCCTATAAATACCACTAGGAAAGTTAAAACAATCACTAAAATCTTATAAATCGGAATATAATCGAGAATGAACTCTGTATAAAAGAATAAGGTAAAAACAACATCTATTATTAAGTCTCCAAGAATCGGAATAATTAATAAGAATAATAAAATTAAAACAATAATTATTGTCATGAAAAAAGCTTTAATCTTTGTTTTAAAATAATTTTCTTGTTTTAATTCATAAAGACTATTAGTCACATAGATAATTGAAGTTGGTCCATTCATCGCTAAAAAGATATAGCAAATAGTCAAAAAGGTAAAGTTATCGTAACTGCTTACTGAATTAACTATACCTTTTAACATCTCGGCAATGGAAGCTGGAATCCCAGAAGAAACCAGCTCAATAAAATCAACATTTTCGGTAATCCTTGAAGTAATCAAAGCTACTAAAACTATAATTGGTATAAAAGACATTAATAGATAGAAAGCTAACTGCCCAGGCAAAATACGCATTTCATTACGATTTAGGATCTCTATTACTGCTTTTACTTTTTCTTTAATTTTAGTTATTATCTTTCGCATTTTATTTGTAATTCTGTTCCTTATCCATACGCATTGCTATGGTAGCTTCATTAATAGCATCATCAACTGTTTTAATCTCATCTTCAATCATACTATAACCAACTGCTGCCCCAAAACCATATGGCAACTTATCAAATTCTTTTACTAATTTTGAGATATAAGTATTAACTTGTGTCTTACTATAACCAATTAAATAAATTAAAAATTCATTACCATCAGAACGAACGATCTCACTTCTTTCTAGTTGTGTATTAATTAAAACTGCTGCTGCTTTTTTAATTAATTCATTTCCCTTTTCTTGACCATAATTATCATTGACATATTTTAAATTATTCGCATCCCAGAAAATAGCAGCCAGTCTGTGTACCTCCGGATAATACGTCTCGATCATTTCCTCATATTTGTTCTTATTGTACACATGCGTTCCCAGGTCAGTCTCTTTGCGATAAGTCAGATCCGCAATCTTCTGTGCATCCTCATGGCTGCTGATACTGATATAACACAGGATGACAGTGAACATCAAAAGAATCACTGCCCGGGGCAGCGCGCCGTAGAACAGGATCACGAACAACGGATCCGGCTCAACGCCAAACTGCAGTGTTCCAGCCTCCCACTGTTCCAGATACCAGTCTCTGGTGTGATTACTTCCCAAAAACAGGTTCAGATCACAGATTCCATGGTAGAATCCCGCCACCATGCTGATGGTCATGGTCACATCGTTCACTGCATAAGTGATCCAAAGCGTCTGTTTCTTCCGATACTGCACTGCCAAAAGTAAAGGCAATACATAGATAAGCACCGCATGAAAAGACAAAAAGGCGGCGAAGATTGCAGAAATCACGCAGATCAGTGTTAAAAACACATATTTTACCCAATGCTTCGACAGATCTACTTTTTTGTATATGTACAAAACAGGAATACCCATGACCATGGACAATCCCACCGCCATGGTAAA
>USBW01000151.1 GCA_900553045.1 uncultured Mycoplasmatota bacterium
ATCTTTATCTATTTTAAACTTACTGTTAACTGTCTTTACTTTACCATTTTTCTTATCAATTATATAAAAAATCGTATACTCATGATCTTGCTCATAATTAGGTAAAAAGATATAATCTTCATTTTCGATAGTTTTAGCATTATTATAAATGTCTTCTGAGAATAACTTTAACTCTTCAATCCCCTCATTAGTAATTTTTAAAAAACCGTCGTACTTATATAAATAAATGATACTATCCTCTTCTAAGGCACTTTTATTTACTGTAATATTATAGCCCTCCATCACTTCACTTGTTAAATTAGGGTCATAAGTGATGCCTAATTCCTCACTAAAAGCTGAAATCTCATCTTGATAAAGATAACCTGAGTAACTATTTGTCTCTTTATCACTACAAATGATTTCTGTTTCAGGATCATTTGCAGCATAATTAACATTAATCACCGGATAAATGCAACTTACTTCAGTATCAGTTATTTCAAAATATTTTATATCCGTGATAATCTTTTCTTTCTTAGCATAATTATCCTTTATTTGATAAAGGTACTCTTTAGCATCATTATTACTTTTGATCAAAAAATGATAATAGCCATCTTTATAGATTTCTTTAACTGTAAAACTGCGATCTTCATAATTTAAATCATAACTTACTTCATGATCGCTTTTAAAAATAAACAAAACAAACTTAATAACTATTAATACTAATAAAATAATTAATGTTAAAGCAAGCAACTTTTTTAATTTATCTTTTTTTAATTTACTCAATTTACTTCACCAGACCTATAATTTAAAATGCTTTTTATGAGGCTTCATTACTTTATCTTCAACTAAACTTTATCATGAACATGTTAATTCGTCAATCTTTTCCCTTTTAAGAGTTTTCTAAGTACAAAAAACGCTTCAGAAACATTTTCCAAAGCATTTATATTCTTTATTTTTTGTATAACCTATATAACTTAATAACTTATATAGCATTGTTTTCTTCTAAGAAATCAACAACATCTTCCTCTTGTTGATAACCGCTTAATACATCGATTCTTTCACCATCTTTATATAAGAAGCTTAAAGGTGTTCCCCATTGTTCTTCTTCAAAGTAAGAATCTGTTGCAAATAATTCTTCTCTTTCATCACTAGTCGTAGTAGATAGATCTAAGTAGTAAATGTCAACATCATAATCTTCTAATAAAGCTTCAAGTTCTGGTTCAAACATTGTGCAGTAACTACAAGTAGCACTACCAATAAACATGAAACTGTACTTATCTTCTTCGATTATTTGTAAATAATCTGCTACAGTTATATCAACTATTTGTCTTGGGATAGCATCCCAACTAATTAAAGTATCCATAAATTGATAATTTTGAAAATCACCATCATAAGTAGCATAAACCTCGCCATCTTTACGATAAATTAGTTTATCACTGCCTTCATAAATACCTTCTTTTTCATCGTCAGTTAAGCTAGAACTTTCCAAATAATAAATTTGTAAATCAGCGTCTTTAGCGATCTCTTCCAATCTTGTTTTATTCTCTTCGCTACCTACAAAGAAATATAAGTCTTTATCCTCATTAATTAACTCTTGATATTCAGCATAGTCTATCTCTTCTACGTATTTTGGGATCATTAAAGTCGAAATAAAGTAAAAAGCGATTATTAAAACGACTATTCCCAAAGCTATCAAAGCTATTTTTAAATTCTTGTTCATATTCCTTCCTCCTATTTCTATATTCTAACATTTTTCTTGTTTTTAGTAAACATTCTGTTCATTTTTTTAAACTATTTTTAAGTTTTTGGTCCATTCTTTCAGTTGCATAAGAAAAAGTAATACTCTTACAAGGATACTCAGTTAAAAAATTTATTAATAGCTTTTCATCATGTTTACCTACTTCTCTTAACATCCAGCCTAAAGCTTTATTATTTAAAGATGAAGGATCAGCAATCGTAAGCTTTAAAAAATCCAAAGACTCTAAAAGACAATCTTTTCTTATTAAGTATAAAGTAGCTACAATCGCCACTCTTCTTTCAAAAATTGCCTCGGAAGCATATAATTTTCTTAAGATGTTAAACGCCTCATTATTCTCCTTATTCTTATTAATCTTATATTCAAAAAGGTATCTCCCTAAAATTAAAGGTGCTGATACGTCTACTAGATCCCAGTTATCAACATACTTTAAATTATTTAAATAAAGTTCAATAACTGTCTCAGGTTTATTATAAGTCATGACGATCAAGGCAAAAAGACGATACTCATGAATAGGACTTCTTAAAAAATAAAGAACTTCCTCCAAAGAGAGCGTTTTATAATACTTCTTAGCCACTTTCCTAATATTAGGGGTTCTAATACCTAATAAAGTATCATTAGAAGCATAACTTCCTTCTTTGATATTTAAGATTTTTTTATTAAACTCTAAAGTATTGGTATCTTGATAATTATTAAGTTCATTTTCTATTATTTCAATCAAATTATCACCTTTTCTATATAATAATACATGTCAGTGTCTGTTTTAAATTCATTAATTATCTTATAAGTTTGTGTAATATTGGTCTTACTATTTTTGATATTTCTATCATAAATGGCAATTATAGTGCAAAAAATTATAGTTAGTAAGATTATTCCAATTATTATAAAAATAAAGCTTTTATTTCTTTTAAAAATTA
>USBW01000152.1 GCA_900553045.1 uncultured Mycoplasmatota bacterium
AATAAAAAAAGTAATGTAATGTTAGTAGTGATAGTCTTATTTGTAATAGTTTTGATCTCAGTAGTAGCTTATTTGTTATATCGTTATTTCTTTGCTTGAGAAGTTTTTAAAAGACTTCTCATTTTTTATTTGTTTTCTGCATAATGATTACTATGAGAATGAGCTTAAAAAGTGTAAAGAGTAGAAGAAAAAAAAGAAGACTTTTTTGGTTGTCTATTTTAGTTCTTTTGCTACTTATTATTTTTTATATTTCTAAAATGTTAGGTAACCTTTTCTTAGAGTATGCTAAGACGGAGGCTTTTCGTTATGCTACTTTGGTCATTAATAATAGTGTTACTGATGAACTTTTAGCCAAAACTGATGAAATGGAACTTTTTAATATCACGAAAAATGCTCAAGGAGAGATTGAAATGGTTGATTATGACTCGTTATATGTCAATCTTTTTTTGAAGGAAGTAACTAGTCAATTAGAGCAGGATATGTTAGCAATTGAAAATGGCGATTTGAGCATCATTGGTCGTGATTCAAACAAGAATGGTGCTTTTTTTACGATAAGTTTAGGAGAAGTGTTACAGAATCCTCTTTTTAATTACTTAGGCCCTAAAGTTGATGTCCATATTAAATTAATTGGCGCAATCGAAACCAATGTTTATACAGTTGTTAAAGAGTATGGCATTAATAATTCACTTATTGAAATGGGAGTTAATATTACAGTTAGTATTCGGGTTATGTTGCCGGTAATAACTGATACTATTACAGTAAACAATCAAGTTCCGATCTCTTATAAAATAGTAACTGGTCAAGTTCCTAGTTATTATGGGGGAAGTATGAATCAAAACTCAGATATTTTCTCAATACCTATTGAATAAACAAAATTTGTTTTTTATAATTAGTCTAGGTGATCAAGATGAAAAAATATGAATTTTTAGGAGCAGAGTACATCTTAGAAAAAGATGAGGGAAATATTTTTGATTATGATGATATAAAAGAGCGAATTACTGATTACTTTTTACCTTTTGATTATATTTTTGGTGATTTCTCTTATAATAAAATTCGTTTGAAAGGTTTTTATGCCTCTTCTTCGAAAAATGCTAGAGAAATAAATGATATAAAATGTCTGGATAATTACTTAAAGTCTTACTGTTCTTATGGTTGTAAGTGGTTTTTACTAAAAAAAATACAATAAAATTGTTGAAATTGCACATTTTTTGTGCTAGACTGATACTAGTAATAATAGGAGGGATAAGATGAGTGATAAGCAGATGTTTACTATAACAATGCCTGATGGTAGTAAAGAAGAAGTTGAAGAAGTAATCAGTTTTCAATTTAATGATACCAAAAGAAAGTATCTTGTTTATACGAAGAATGAAATAGATGATGCTGGCAATGTGACAGTTTATGTGACAGAAGTTGTGACTGAAGGAAATGTTAATCATTTTTTAGGGGTAGAAAGTGATGAAGAATGGTCAAGAATTAAAGATGTTTTGCGTGAGTTAGCTAAACAGAATAAAGGAACAGAGGTGGCTTAGGATGAATACTTATACACTTTTAAAAACTAATGCTTTAAGTAATGTTAACGTTAATGATAAAGACGCAAAGGTTTTACGACTTAACTCTGATACGCGTAGAAAGATAATGATGCTTCATACTGATTTATATAGAAGTGTTACTCCTTTGCAAGAAGAGGTTATGCCAAAGAAAGTAGAAAGAAGAACAACTGTACTTGAATCTGATATTAATACTAATGTTAACACTAATGTTAATGCTAATGCTGATGTGGTAGTTAAAGCACCAGAACTTGCTGATCTTGAAAGAAGAAGAGCTATGCCTAATCCAGCTTATGAGCAACATGAAGTAAAACAGGAAGTTGAAAGTTCAAGACCAGAACCTGTTTCTAGAGTCGATGACATGGGAAGAAGTATTGATCAAAAGTGGGAAGATGCAATAAGAAAAGCTCAAAAAAATCCAGATAGTTATTTTGCTGCAGTCATTGAAAAAATTTCTCAAGTGATAGATGGATTAAATTCCGATTTAACTGTTGTTGAAGAACATAAATCAATGCTTGAGAAACAATCTGTTGAAGCTAAGACTCGTTACGAAGCTGAACTTGAAAAATTACAACTAGCTCGTCAAAGAGTAGTTGATGAATATACTAAAGAAGTCAATCGTCTAGGTTCTGAGATGAAAGACGTTAATCGTAATATTTCAGACATCAAGTCTAATTTAGCTGCTGTTAAACGTGATACTGTTGGTAAAGGCGGTTTAGGAGAACAGGCAGAGCGTGCTGATGGCTTGAAGAATGAAGCAGATAATACAGTTGGAGCAATTGAAGCTTCTTTACAAAAAATCGACACTACTGTAGAAACTTCTTCTAATAGACCTGTTAGAGTGACATCACGTGCTAGTCGTGGGGATACTAGAGCAGATCATATTAGACAGTTATACGGCGAAGCTGAAGATATTAGTTCAAGAAGAGCTGCATAAGCTCTTTTTTTATGCTTTTTTAAACTTTTAAAGACTTAGAAGCAAAAGTTTTGTCTAGATAATAACAGTTAATTTATAACTTTTGGCTGGGTCTTTTTTTTAACTTTTTTTCATATGCTCTAATAGGGAGAATAATTATGAAAAATGCCATTATTTA
>USBW01000153.1 GCA_900553045.1 uncultured Mycoplasmatota bacterium
AATAGATGGTTTTATTTTTGATGAAGTATTAAACCTTAGTAAATCAATTTACTTTTGTCAAAACAAAGCTAGCAAAGTTTTAAATTTTTATTGTTCTTCTTTAAGAAAATCCTCATTAACACTGTTATCAATATCCTGCATGATACTCTCTTCTTCCTTATCGTCAACAATTTCTTCCCAATCATCCGCTTCTTCTTCATCAACACTAATTCTTACCTTAGTGTCTCCTACTATTTCGATTCCTAATTCTTTTTCAATGTCATACTCGATATTTCCATTAACAATTTCCACTTTAGAACAGCTTGGTTGTCTTAAGCTTCTTACTATGATTTCCTCATTACTGCTAATATTGCTTTCCTTTTTACGAGCAACCGCTAATAATTCTTCATAGGAAATTGTCTGCTTAGAAACATAAGTTTTCGTATCATTATCATAAGAGTACCAAATATTAACATCACAAGTGCCTGTTACACGGACTTTATCTGAAACTTTTTCGCCACGAAAATTGTGATTTATAACCCAGCACCCTAAAATAGTGGTGGGTACTTGTTCCGGAATTAACGTATAATGATTAGTAAAAGTCTTTTTCCCTTTGCCCAATACTGCTTTTGTCACAATTTCTCTAAAACTTGCCACTATATCACCCCTCAATCTAATTTATGCTTAGGCATTTGATTTGTTGCAAAAAAAAGAATATATTAATAACTAATACATTCTTCTTAAGTTTATTTTAAATATTCACCATCTAAACTCCAGGTCTTAGCATCAGTAATTTTAACATCTACGATCTGGCCAATGATTTTTTTAGGTCCAATAACGTTGACTAATTTATTAGTATCAGTATACCCCATAAGAATATTTTCGTCCTTCTCGCTTAAGCCCTCAACTAAGACTTTTACCTTTTGACCAATTAACTTTTCATTAGCTTCTTTAGCATACTGATTAATTAATTTATTTAATTCTGCAAGACGTTTTTCTTTAACTTCTAAACTTATTCCATCTTCCATTTTATAAGCAGGGGTACCAACTCTTTTAGAGAAGATAAATGTATACGCTAGATCAAACTTACATTTTCTAACGACATCCAGCGTCTCTTGAAAATCTTCGTCGCTTTCATTAGGAAATCCCACAATTATGTCAGTCGTTATTGCTACATTAGGAACTTTAGCTTTAATTTTTTCAAAAAGTTGTAAATACTCTTCCTTGGTATAACGACGGCCCATTTTTCTTAAGATATCGCTACTACCCGATTGAATTGGCAAATGGACATATGGCATAACATTGTCATATTTAGCAATTATATCGATCATTTTATCAGTAAAATCCCAAGGGTGACTAGTGATAAATCTAACTCTTGGAATATTGGTTTTAGCAACATCTTCCAAAAGTTCTGCAAGGGTATAAGAAGAATATAAATCCTTGCCATAAGCATTGACATTTTGACCAAGCAAGGTTACTTCTTGATAATGTTCTTTTTTTAATGTTTCAACTTCTTTTAAAATGTCTTCTTTTTTTCTGCTACGTTGCTTACCGCGCGTATAAGGAACAATGCAATAAGTACAGAATTTATCGCACCCGTACATAATATTAACATAAGCCTTATATGGACTAGTACGGACTACTGGTAAATTCTCTAAGACAACTCCTTCACAGCTTGGAGCATCAATTTTTAACTCATGCTTTTTTAAAGATGTCGCAATTATCGCATTTAAAGCCTCTAAACGATGAGTTCCTAAAACAAAGTCTAACCATTGATAACGATCTTTAATTAAAGATGTCACCACTTCTTCCTGGCTCATGCAACCCATTAAACCAACGATCAAATCTTTTTTTTCTTGTTTTAAATGTTTTATTCTACCAAGCATGCCAAAAACTTTATTATGAGCATTCTCTCTAATTGAACAAGTATTTAAAATTATTAAGTCAGCATCTTCCATATTTAAAGAAAGCTCATAGCCCATATATTTTACTAAAGCTTTAATATTCTCACTATCATGTTCGTTCATCTGACAGCCATAAGTTTTAACATAAGCTTTTTTCCCTATTGCAATATCTTTATATTTTTCTTCAAGATCAAAATATTTAAACTCAATTGGATCTTTACTTCTTTTTCTTGCTTCTTTTAAATCTGGCATTACCATAAAATCACTTCCCATTGCTTATGATTATAAAAGAAAAAAGATAATAATTCAACCTTTATTATCTTAAGTCTTGTTTATTTATTTTTCAAAAACATTATTGATAAGTGAATCTAAATAAGTAAGCTTATTATTTAAAAACTGTTCTTTAATCTTATCAATATTCTCAGTTATTTCATCCAATAACTTATTAACTGTTGGCAATAAGTCCTTCAAAGAAAGATTGTCAACGATTATTTCTAGATTATTAAGTTTAGAATACGTCCCATAATTATTACTTTTTATATAACTGTCATATAATTTTTTAATAGAGATTAAATCAATATTATTAAATCTTTTATCTTCCAAAATTTTGACAGTAGTATAAATATATTTTTCATTAATTGAGCGATCTAGAATTGTTTCGCCTTTTTTATTTCTTATATTAGGAATGAACTTATTGTTTTTTAATAATTGATTAATTATTTTTATTATATCTAAGTATTTAAT
>USBW01000154.1 GCA_900553045.1 uncultured Mycoplasmatota bacterium
TGTTCGCAATTGTTCTTCTCATCAAAATCAAGACTCCTATCGTTACTCAAAAAACGCATTATTATCTATTTCAATAATAACACGTTTTGGCATCTTTTTAAATAATTATCCACAAAATTAAGCAATCTTTACTAAAATGACATCTTCTCCAATCTTAGCTATTTTATCCCAACTTATTTCTGCTTCATTATCCTTGCTAGAAAACTTAAAAATGCTTTTATTAGTCTCTAGAACTAGCGAGACTAACCTACCTGAATTATCTATTTTAACATCAATAATATTGCCTATTTTCTTGCCTTCTAAATTAATGATGTCTTTATGCTGTAATTCCGATAAACGCATATGACCACCTATTTCATCTTATTACGTTCTATCTTTTTTTATTCTAAATTATTTTTCTGACGCGTTTAATGGCATTTTTTTCAAGCCTTGAGATCTGAGCTTGCGAAATACCTATTTCTTCTGCTATTTCGTTTTGCGTTTTACCAATAATATAACGTTCTTCTAAAATATGGCGCTCTCTTTCAGATAAACTTTCCATGGCCTTATCAACTGCTAAATAAGAATCTAAATCTTTTCTACTACTGCGATCTTCAAGTTGATCAAAAAGATAAATCGTATCCCCACCATCATTATAAATTGGCTCAAATAAACTAACCGGTGGTTTCAAAGACTCCAAAGCTAAAATAATATCACTTTCTTCTACTCCTAATTCTTTGGCAATCTCGCTATTAGAAGGCTCTTTTCCTCTTACCATCGCCATCTCATCTTTAAGCTTTAAAACCTTATAAGCAATATCCTTTAAACTCCTTGAGACTCTAATACTATTGTTGTCTCTTAAGTAGCGCTTTACTTCCCCCAAGACCATAGGAACACAATAAGTGGAAAACTTAACACCATAACTTAAATCAAAATTATCAACTGCTTTTAATAACCCGACACAGCCTATTTGAAATAGATCATCCATATTTTCATCACGATTATTAAACCTTTTTAAAATCGATAAGACTAATTTCAAATTGCCATTTACAAGTTCTTCCCTAGCTTTTAAATCGCCTTCTTGATACTTTTTAAAAAGATTTTCCATCTCTTCACTGGTTAAAACCTTTAATTCATTAGTATGCACTCCAGTTATATCTACTTTATGTTTTGCCATAACAAAACTCCTTTCATTACTTTTAATGGTAAAAAAGGAGTTAATTTATGCACTTATCTTTTAAAATATCCCAATAATATCGTCACCAACAACATCTATATTCAAATAATTAGCCTTTTTAGATAAACCTGGCATCGTTATGACATTACCCATCAAAATTGTCACAAATCCGGCCCCATTGTTAATTTTATAACCGGTGACCGTCATTTTAAAATCTTTAGGATAACCCAATAAATTTTTATCATCAGTTATGGAAGCTGGTGTCTTAGAAATACAAATCTTATAATGCTGATATTTTTCATCTAGCTTATCGATCTCTTCTTTTAAATTACCTTTATACACCACTTCTTTAGCATGATAAATATCCTTACAAAATTTATCTATTTTAGTAGTTAAACGATCGTCTAAGTCGTATATATGATAATGCTTCTTATTAGGTCTATCAGTTTTTTCAACTATTCTTTTAGCAATGTCTAAAGTATCTTTACTACCATTTTGATACATGTTACTAACTAGTACTTCTACTTTTAATGTTTTACAGTAGTCTTCAACTATTTTTATTTCTTCTTCGGTATCACTGGCAAACCTATTTAAAATCACTAAAATATTGTCATTAAATTTCTGCATATTCAAAATGTGAAACTGTAAGTTCTCAAGTCCTTTTTCCAAAGAAGAATCCCCATGATATTTTAGACTTCTTATAGTTGCATTAATAACTACTAAGTCAGGATAAATTCCATTTAAATCACATTTAATATCAAAGAACTTAACAGCCCCCATGTCACTGCCGAAACCTGCTTCGGTAATTGTGTAATCACTTAAGCTCATCGCAAGCAAAGTAGCTACGATCGAATTACAACCGTGAGCAATATTGGCAAATGGTCCGCCATGAATAATAGCAGGATTGTTTTCTAAGGTCTGAACTAAATTAGGCTTAAAAGCGTCTTTTAATAAAGCGACGACTGCTCCACTGCAATTTAGACTTTTTAAATAGACATCTTCGCCTTTTTTATTTTTGCCTATTAAAATATTGTCGATTTTCTTTTTTAGATCTTCTAAAGAAGTTGCTAGAGTAAAAATAGCCATGATCTCACTAGCTGCTGTTATAGTAAAATGATCTTTTCTAGAGCCTAAATCGACTTCTCTTAGGGCTCTATCATTGATATCTAAGCAGCGCTGGAAATAAACTTCAGCGATTTCTAACTTATTGCCTTGATAAATATGATTATCAATAATAGAGGCGATCAAGTTATTAGCAGCAGTAATTGCATGTATATCTCCAGTAAAATGTAGATTAATCTCATTCATTGGCGCAACTTGAGTCATTCCTCCTCCTGTTGCTCCACCTTTAGTGCCAAAAACAGGTCCTAAAGAAGGCTCACGAAGGGCTAATATCGCCTGATAACCATTTTTATTTAAAGCATCGCACAAACCAATTGCCAAAGTAGTCTTACCTTCTCCTAAAGGC
>USBW01000155.1 GCA_900553045.1 uncultured Mycoplasmatota bacterium
ATATTTCCTGAATCCATAAGTTTGGGAATGAAAGTTCTATTAAGAAATTCAATAATCTCCTCATGTGGTAATAAAACATACTTTCTACAAAATTGTTCTGTAGATTCTATACGTACACATTCTTCCTTACTCACTTTTCCATTGAATGCTAAAAACATATACAAATCAGCACTCTCAGTTCCAATAAGAGATTCTTTTATTAATGCAATCCAATTAATTGCCTTTTTCAATTCATTTTTATCGTTATCATCACCTTCAATCTCAACTATCACTAGTGTTTTCCAAGTATCAACATCTGTTCCATATCGTTTTAAACGCAAAATGTTCTTATATTTAAACTCATAATCCGAAGTGTTCATTAATTCATTCTCAAAATTGCTATCGCTACTCATTTCATATCGTTCACTAATCATATCTTTAATTATTAATTCTATTCCATCAAATTTCATAATATCACCTTGTATAATGAAAACATAGTAAAAAACAGATTTTCATTATACTTTTCCTTTCTTTAATATTTTTTACTATAATTATCATAAGACGCTGTGGATTAGTTTTATCACCTATAGCTTAGACTATTTTAATTGAGGATCTAACCACTGTCTTATGCTTATTTCTTAATTAGTTAGATAACGCATGACGTTTTATATATAGCAAGGTTACATTTAGTATAAGATTTGTGGAACATAGCGGATAAATTAAAAAGGAGTTGTTCTTATGATTTACATTGGCATTGATGTTGCTAAAGAAAAGCATGATTGTTGTATTATTGATTCGGATGGTGTTATTCTTAATGATTCTTTACGTATATCCAATACGCTTAAGGGCTTTGAATTACTTTATAATTCAATCCTTTCCGTCCTACCTGACAAGGATATTTCTAACGTAAAAATAGGACTTGAATCAACAGGTCATTATAGCACTAACATCCAAAGCTTTTTGTATAATAAAGGGTTTAAGCTCTCCATTCTTAATCCCTTAGCTACAAATCTTTTCCGTAAGGCACAAACCCTTAGGAAAACTAAAACGGATAAAACCGATGCACTAGTTATCGCTAAAATGCTATTTTCTGATGATACAAAATCCTATATACCAGTATCATACCAGATTCAAGAATTAAAGTCACTAACTAGACACAGATATAGATTAATCGGTTATCGTTCAAAGCTTAAAATATCAATAAACAGGCTAATAGATATAATTTTCCCTGAACTGCCTAAATTGCTGTGGTCTATTCATCAAAGTTCATCTTATGCTCTCCTAAAGGAGTTGCCGAGCCCGAAGGATATAGAGTCATGTCATTTAACGAAGCTTACTAATCTTCTAAATAAAGCTTCAAAAGGTAAATATACAAAAGATAAAGCCATTGAATTAAAAACTTATGCTAAAGATTCAATTGGAACCAGTAATAGATCATTATCTTTTGAGCTACAGCAGACAATCAGACTGATTGAGTCTGTTCAGGATGAAATTAAAATATTAGACAATCAAATAAAAGAAGTTGTTACCGAATTGAATTCTCCTATAATGACAATACCAGGTATTTCTTATACTCTAGCTGCAATCATATTATCTGAAATAGGAGAAATAGAACGTTTCACTACGCCCGCAAAGCTTTTAGCTTTTGCAGGATTAGATCCATCTACATATCAATCTGGTAAATATTCAGCTTCACATACACCAATGGTAAAACGTGGCTCAAAATATCTACGATGGGCTATATTAATGGCTTCCAGGACAGTTTGTATGAGAGATTTAACATTTTCAGAATATCTATCTAAAAAACGATCCGAAGGAAAACATTATTATATAGCCATGAGCCATGTTTCTAAAAAACTACTAAGAGTTATTTTTTATCTTTTAAAAACTGATACTGCATTTGTTCCACAAATGTAATTTACTTTTTAAAAATAGCAACTTTGTTGCTTTATTTGTCATGCAATTTTTTACTAAAATAATAATTAAAGAAACTTACTAAAAAAGACTTGACTTCATATAGTTAGTCTCCCTTCATAAGAAAGGTAAGTGATACCAGTAGCCCGTATTCAACTATTAAATTATACCCTTGGATTATACCATATTTAGGTATGTTATATACATAAGAAATAAATGGAACATATATGTAGATATTACCTAAAAATATAAGAGAGATGCTGTCAACATCTCCTTTATATTTTCTTTCTATCACTTTTCTTTTTTAGTAATGCACTAGTATCAAGAGAACCTTGTTTATTATCCTTCTTAGTTTCTTGTTTTTTAGTCTTTTTAACTTTCTTAGTTTTTTCTATTTCTTCTCTTATATCTTCTTGTACATTATCTTTAATATCATTCTTTTCTGTTGATATTATTTTATCCTTATTTTTGTTTTCTTTATTGAAAATAGCAGTGTCTTCTTTAACTGAATTTATATTTTTAGTTTTTTCCTTCATTATAATATTTGAATTTTCTTTTTGTTTCTTTTCCTTTTTAAGCTTATTCTTGTTTTTATTAAATATCTTAATAAAGTCTAAGTTTAATCTTCTATAAGCTATATCAAGCATAAATAATAAGATACTTATAATTAAAAGAGGTGT
>USBW01000156.1 GCA_900553045.1 uncultured Mycoplasmatota bacterium
CACCACCATCACCAGCAGCACGGTTGTTTATAAAAGTATCATTTATAAATTTATATGCATATTTGATTAGCTCAAAGGCATTATTATACTCTTCATTATCTATAAAGTCATCTATGTAATCAGATACATTAGAAATTAAGTCTACAAAGTATTTTCCATTATAATAATCAACAAATCCATTTCTATCACTTATTTTTCTTAGTTTATAATTCATTTCGTCATATATTTTGGAAAGCTCAGATTTATTTTTTTCTTTTTTTGCTTGCTTTTTATTTGAAATTTCTAATTCTGGAACATCATTTTCATTTAAATAATATAAAACAGCAGCAATATGTTTACACATGTATTCGCCGTTTTCTGAATATGGGCATGAACAATAAAAACCGTTCAATTCTTTGTCATCTGCTCTTATTTCAATTTTATATATTTCAGAACCATCAATATAAGCAGTTATTAGATCTTGTTGACACCAGATATCTAATATTCTATTTTCTTTATAGTAATTTTTTCCACGATATAATATACGTGATTCAAAATAATCTTCAAAATCATAATTTCTTAAAAATTTCTTCATAATTCATTTCTTATTCAAATTCAATATTATTTTCTTTGCACCAATTTATAGCAAGTTCTTTATATTTTTTATCTCTAAATTTATACCAATCATCAATAATATCAAAATTAATGCAAGTATCTTTAAATCTTCTAAATGCACCACTTCCATTTAGGGAAATATATAATTGATTTTGAAGTCTATCATCTTTAATAGTTTCTGCGAAATCTTCCATCATTTCATATTCATTAATATCGTATCTAGTAGGCAACTTAATAGATTTTTCAAATAGTTCATCTAATTCATCTTCATTTAAAGTTTCAAATTCTTCAATATTTGACATAAATATTTCACCATTATCTGGATTATAATAATACTCAATTTCATCATTTGTAAATTCTAAGGCATCAATTACTTCGGTTAATTCTACTTTCATAAAAATTCTACTCCTTTCCAAAAGTTCTTGACAATTAAATTATACCAAAAAGTTTTAGTTTTTCCTAACTTTCTCATAATTATATTTAGATTTTTATATATTTTTTCGTAATATATCATTCATTGTTTCCCATAAAAATCGTATCACCCTTTTGTACTTTGTAGTATAAATATTTATCATTTTTAGGAATTATGAGACGCTGTCCTAATTGTAATAGATTATTATCAAGATTATTTACAGTCTGTAATTGTTCTTTATTAACTGCAAACCTTTTAGAAATATTGAAAATAGTATCACCTTTTTTGACAATATATTCAAAAGAATCACTGATAGTACTTTCTATCTTTTCTTTGCTATTTTTAAATACTTTAAGTAATTTATCTGTAAATATTTTAAGGTTTTCTTTAATGTCACGATCTTCGTTACTTAAGTCACCCAAAGCGTATTCGATGCGAATAGTATTAGGATAATTGCGATTTAAATAATAAAAGTCTTTCTTTTTTTCTAAAATACTATTTTTAGTTTTGAAAATTTCTTTGTTGAATTCTTGACTGATTTTATTTAAAATTTCTTTATTAAGACCATTAGAATAAATTATTTTAGTTTCTTTATTTTGTGGATTGAGATGATTGGTTATTAAAATAGCATTTTGATAAGGTGAGAGCTCTTTTATTATTTCTAATCTTGTCATATTATCTAAAGTACTATCGTCATTTCTGGTTTTAAAAGTTTTAATTCCTTCTTCTTGTAATTTTTTTTCCAAGGATGTAGTTATTCTTAGCATTGCTTCTTTTTCTTTGAAGGCACCTAAAGTAAAACCATAATCGTCTCCTCCATGACCAGCATCTAAAATGACAGTTTCATTTTCCACTTTTATCCCTCTTCTTTCTAGTTATATTCTATGCTATTTCTTAATTTTTGGTCTTTTCGCTTTATTTTCTTTACCATAGACTATTTTATTCTTTTTAATACTGTGTCTTACAAAAGCATTGGCTCCAATTTTAGTATTTTCACCAATTGTGACATTACCTAGAATTGTAGCATTACAGCCTATTAAAACATTATTTTCAATAGTAGGGTGTCTTTTACCTTGAATGTTTTTAGTGCCTCCTAGAGTTACCCCATGATATAGTGTGACATTATTTTTAATGATCGCCGTTTCGCCAATAACAGTTCCACATCCATGATCAATAAAAAAGTTTTTACCGATAATAGCACCTGGATGAATTTCGATTCCAGTTTTTCTTTTGGCTCTTTCAGCTAGCCATCTAGCTAAAAAGAAATGTTTTTTTAAATATAACCGATGAGCAATTTTATGATATAATAAGGACACAAAATAAAATGATGAGGTGAACTTTATGAAAAAAATAATTCCTTTTATTTTTCCATTAATAACTGGTTTATTTGGTGGTTGGTTTATCGAATGTTTTTTATGTGTTGCTTCCATAACTATGTCACCTTTTGGCGATCTGGATCAATTTAATTTTTTTCTTTTTTGTGGTATAGTTTCATTAGTATCTCTACTGATTATCATAGTGGCTACAATTGTGAATATTTCGTTCTTTATTGAATTGAGCAACAAG
>USBW01000157.1 GCA_900553045.1 uncultured Mycoplasmatota bacterium
TAACGTCCGAATTTTTTAACAATGAATTTTTCAGTAATAAAGGTACCAACAATCGATAAAATAAGACTTGAGATAATTAAAATAAATAGATTAGAAGTCATTCTAACATAGAATGTATCATCAATTAACCTTGCAGCACTTGTCGTATATGGAATCAAACTAATATCTAAAGCACTGACAAAGAAACTGATCGTATAACCAAAAGCAACTCCTGCAAAGGCCGCAGCAACTCCTGCTAATGGGTTTCGACCATTGAACAAGAAAAGAAGGGCACCAAGTGGAATTAAAATAACATAACCTACTTCATTAACTAGCGATGAGGCAATAGCTAAAAAGAAAATAATAAAAGTTATTAACTTAGGATTCCAATTGACCAGTTTCCTTTTTAAGAAAACTTGGATAAGTCCTGAGGCTTCGGCAATTCCTAAGCCCAATAAAGTTATAATTAAAGTTGCAAGAACATTAGAACTTAAAAAATTAACAGCAGCGTTGCCAAAAATAAATTTGACACCGTCATAACTGAGCATATTATTGACAGTAACAATCTCTTGTATCAATTCGTTACTTTGATTAACACTACTGTAAGTTGCAGAAATATTTAATTTGTTTAAAATAAAACTTAACAAAATTACTCCGAAAATCAGAATAATATATGTAGTTACGGGATGGAGCTTCCATTTTTTTAATTTTCTTTTTTTCTTCATTCTTCATCACTCACTATCTTTTTAATTTTTTTATCAAAATCCACTCGTGGTAACATAACAATGTGATTACAACCTAAGCATTTAATCTTAATATCTGCCCCGGTGCGAACTATTTCCCACATATTACTGCCACAAGGATGGCCCTTTTTTAATATTACTTTGGTTCCTAAATTATATTTTTTTATTTCCATATCTAATCCTTCTGATAGTTCAACAGATCAAGAAGACGGTCAAGATCTTTAGAGTTTGCAAAGTAGATCTCTATTTTCTTATTATTTATTTTAACTTTAGTTCCCAAATACTCAGCTAAATTATTTTCAATCTCCAAGTATTCTCTTGGACTAGAGTCTTTGCGAACTATTTTATTTCTTCTTGGAAACTCTTCTTTGCTAGCTAACTTCTCTGTCTCTCTTACGCTCAATTTATTATTAACTACCTTTAAAGCTAAATCCTTAACTTTTTCATCATTGTCAATTTTTGAAAGAACTCTTGCGTGACCCATACTTAATTTATCCTCGCCGATAAGTTTTTTTACCTCATTAGGTAAAGCAATAAGTCCTAGCATATTAGTAATATGACTACGGCTTTTACCAACTTTTTTAGCGACTTCTTCCTGAGTCATATGAAGATGTTCCATCAGACTATGATAAGCTTCTGCTTCCTCAATAGCATTGAGATTTTCTCTTTGTAAATTCTCTAAGATAGCTATTTCCATCATTTCATTATCTGTAAATTCTCTGATAATCGCTGGAATAGTCTCTTTACCAGCTAGTTTTGAAGCACGAAAACGACGCTCACCAGCCACAATTTCGTAACCTTTAATGCTTTTCTTAACAATTATTGGCTGTAAGACTCCATATTCCTTAATTGAAGCAGCTAACTCTTCTAGCTTTAAAGGGTCAAATTCTTTCCTAGGCTGGTAAGGATTAGCTCTTAATTCTTTAATTGGCAGTTCGATTATTTCGCCTTCTTTAGCAGTCTCCATAATCTTTTCTTCAAACTGGCCAAAACTAACATCTTCTGAGATATTGAAAAGATCTTCTAAACCACGTCCCAGTGCTCTTCTTTTACTATTTTGTTCCATTTGTTTCAATCACCTCTTTGGCTAAATTCAAATAGGCCTCTGAACCTTTACTTTTTGGATCGTATGCAATTATTGGTTTACCATGTGATGGTGCTTCCGTAAGACGAATGAGTCTTGGAATGATAGTGTTATAAACTTTATCTTTAAAGTAGCTTCTTATTTCTTCTACTACTTCGATCCCTAAATTAGTTCTAGCATCTAACATCGTAAGTAAAACACCTTCAATTGACAACTTAGGATTTAAGTTCTGTTGGGTATACATAATTGCTCTTAAAAGTTGCGTAATTCCCTCAAGCGCAAAAAACTCACACTGAACAGGAATGATCACTGAATCAGAAGCTGTTAGAGCATTAGTTGTAATAATCCCCAAAGCTGGCGGACAATCAATAATAATAAAATCAAATTTATCTTTAATTTTATCAATATGTAATTTTAACTGTTCTGCCTTGACAAAATTAGAGTTATTTCTACTCTGATCTAAAATTTCAATATCAATTCCAGCTAAATTAATACTGGCAGGAAGAACATAAAGATTTTTATACTTAGTTTTAATAATTGACTCTTCAATAGTGGCAGTATTATTTAAGACGTTATAAATACTTTTATCTATTTCGCCTTTATTTAGTCCGATTCCGGTTGTAGCATTACACTGGGGATCAAGATCAATTAATAATACCTTTTTATTCAAAAGTGCTAATGAAGCTGACAAATTTATGCTAGTAGTGGTTTTTCCTACGCCACCTTTT
>USBW01000158.1 GCA_900553045.1 uncultured Mycoplasmatota bacterium
GGTAATTATTATGCAATGTTACTAGATAAAAAAACAGATATGACTGTATATGGTGATAGTACTCCAAGAGGTAGAATCTATGATCGTAATTATAAAGTTATCGTCGATAATGTAGTAGTTAAAGAAATAACTTACTCTAAAGTAAAAGGTGTGACCAAAGAAGAAGAAATAAAGTTAGCTTATCTTTTAAGTGAGCATCTTGCTTTAGATTATGATAATTTATTAACTAGGAATTTAAAAGAGTTTTATTATGCCCTAAATGAGGAATTAGTTAACTCTAAGATAACTGATGAGGAATGGGAAGATTATGACAATAGAAAAATTACTAGTAGTGAAATTGAAGAGCTTAAAATAGAACGAATTACTGATGAGGAGCTTAAAACTTTAAAAGAGGCCGATCGCAAGGCAGCTTATTTATATTATTTGATGAATCGTGGTTATTATTATGATGAGAAGAGTATTAAAGTAGAAGCAACTGATGAAGAATATGCTTATGTGGTAGAAAACTCACAGAATTTAAAAGGTTTTAAAGCAACTTTAGATTGGGAAAGAGTTTATCCTTATGGTGATGTTTTTAGTTTAGTTTTAGGAAAAGTCTCTTCTAAAGAAGCTGGAGTACCTATGGAGGATAAGGAATATTATTTATCTTTAGGTTATGATTTAGATGACAGAGTAGGTATAAGTGGTCTTGAAAAAGAGTATGAGGAAGTGTTAAGTGGTACTAAGGCGATGTATCAGGTTATGGATGATAATAGTTTAAAAATTATTAAAGAAGGAACAAAAGGTAATGATATTGTTTTAACTATTGATATTGAGGTTCAAAAAGAGATCGAAGAAATGTTAAAACAAGAACTAGTTAAAACTAAAAAGGAACCTAATACCGAGTTTTATAATCGTAGTTTCGTAGTTATAACTAATCCTTCTAATGGAGAAATAATAGCAATGGCTGGTAAGCAGTTGTTTGAGGAGCAAAAAACTGGTAAGACAGAGATTTATGATTATTCTAATGGACCGATCGTTTCAACTGTAACTCCGGGATCGGTAGTTAAAGGTGCAAGTATTTTAGTAGGCTATAATACGGGAGTAATTAAAATTGGTACCAAACTTTTGGATCAGTGCATTAAGCTTTATAATACTCCTGCGAAATGTTCTTGGCGGACGATGGGAGTAATTAATGATCTTGAAGCTATTAAATACTCGTCGAATGTTTATCAGTATAAAATTGCGATGATGGTGGGAGGATTTGAATATGCTTATAATAAAAAGTTAGAAATGGATTTAGGAGCTTTTAATACTTACCGGAATATTTTTTATCAATTTGGTTTAGGTGTCAGTACAGGGATTGATTATCCAATTGAAGAGACAGGATATAAAGGTGGCAGCAGTAATGGTGAGTTACTTATTAATTTTTCGATTGGCCAGTATGATACTTATACGACTTTGCAGCTTGCTCAGTATATTTCGACGATTGCTAATGATGGCAAACGAATGAAGGTACATTTTCTTAAAAGTGTTTTAAAGGATGATGATAGCGGCGAAATTCTTTATAATGTTGATCCGGTTTTATTAAATGAAGTAGTAGCAGAAGATAAGTATATTGAAAGGATCCAACAAGGTATGTGGTTGGTTATGAATAGTGATGGTACTGGTCAGTTTGGTTATATGAATTATATTAAAGATTCGGCTGGTAAGACAGGAACTAGTGAGTCGTTTGTCGACATTGATGGCGATGGAGTAGTGGACTATGAAAGTATCAGTAACAACTTTGTTGGTTATGCACCGTTTGATAATCCTACTTTTGCTATTGCTACTTCTTCTCCAGATGTTCAAAATCCTAATCGTGGTGATTTTAAATCCAGTGTTAACTTGCGAGTGTCCAAGCAAGCTACTAGTATTTATTTTAAATATTATGATACCTCAGGTAAACGTAAATAAAAATAGCAAAATTGTTAAAACTGTGTTATTATTAATATAGATAGTAACACTTTTTTTATAATATGGAGGTAAAAAATGAATATTACAGATGAAGAGTTATTGATGTTGGAACATCTGACTTATCTAAATGAAGATGTCACAAAAGCTGCTGGAATTAGTGAATATCCCAAGATAGGAGAATTTAAAAATCAATCTATCTATAATATTTTAAGTTCATTTGATTCAACCGCGATAGCAAACCTTGAAGCTAAAGGAGACGAACCTTTGGCGGCAGAGGTCAGCGGTTATGAGTGGGCGCAAATAATAAAATATTTACAAAATAATACAAGGCTAAATAAGTTAGTTCTGACAGAAACAATGGAAACACCAAAAGGAGTTCCATTGGCGCTTTGCTTTACAGACGGTACGCCTGATACGAGAGAAGCGATAATCGCATTTAAGGGAACAACCGGAGGAGACGAATGGAGCGATAACGTTGAAGGAGCTATACTTCGCGATACGCCCGACCAGATTGAAGCTCTTGAATTTGTACAAGGCTTACCATATGCCGATATAACATTAACGGGTCATTC
>USBW01000159.1 GCA_900553045.1 uncultured Mycoplasmatota bacterium
TTCTTAATTATTTTATTAGTGACTCCCTAGTATAAATATCTAAGTTTGAATTAACATAAATCAAAACTTTAGCAGGATAAATAACTTTGATAAACCCCAGTCCTGGTATGACAATATCTTGTTTGTATCCTACTTTTAAAAGACGTTTTGGCAAGTCTTGTAAACGTTTATTAAATTTAGAATGAATCTTTTTAGTCTCTAAGTTACGCGAGATAAAAAGAGTGAAACTGTTTTTTTCTTTAGATAAGTTATCGATTCTTAATAGTTTATCGATAATGATCGCTTCAGCCTCTTTTAATTGATAAGTCATAGGCTTAATTTCTTGATGTGAGACTATTTTTTTGATCGTCTGGTTATCGACATAGTCCAAGATATTACCTTTTTCAATTAGACCAGGAGTATCAATAAGATTAAAATCTTTAAATGGGACTTTGATTTCTTTTAAGGTTGTAGAAGGCATTGGTGAGATGGTAATATTGCTTTTGTTAATGGAGTAAAGTTCGACTAGTTTATTAATAAGACTGGATTTACCAGCATTAGTAGTCCCTACCATGTAGACATCTTCGAAAGAGTTGTATTTTTTAATTGTTTCCAAAAGGAGATCGAGATTATAATTTTTATAAGCAGAAATTACTACAGAAGCAGTAAAATTATATTTGGCAAAGTAGTTTAAGTATTTTTCATCATTAATTTTTAAAGGCAATAAATCTCTTTTGTTAAGAACTAAAATAACAGGGTTATTTTTTAAGTAGCCTTTGATCGCACTTAAGTTTTTAGGAATATTTAAAAGATCGACTACTAGTAAAACTAAGTTATTTTTAGTCCCTATTTCTTTAATGAGATTAAGGTACTCTTCTTCCTTGTGAATAACGTTTTCATATTCGCCATAGTTACGCATTTTAAAGCAGCGATAGCAGTAGTCTTTAGTAAGATCTTTAACATAGCCATCAAGTAAAGGATTGTTATCTTGTAAAACAACACCACAGCCTAAACAAGTCTTCATATCACACCTCTTTATCTTTTAGTAAAATTTTTGAATACAGTTTATAAAGCCAAGAATAACCTTCAGGATTTAAAGCCTGAGTTAAAATGGTATAAAAGCCCTTTTTATTACCTCCTAGAATATCTGTTAAAGGTTTATCACCGATCATGGCGATCTCCCAAGGATCAGTTTTGGCGATCTTCAAAGCTTTATCAAAGCCTTTACTTAAAGGTTTATAAGCTCTAGCAACAATCGGATAATTAGAAATGTATTTTTTGATTCTCATCTTTAAAGGACAGTTAGAGACAATAATTATTTTGAAGTCTTCGCTTAAAGCTTTTAGAAGTTCTTTACGTTCTTGAGTTACCTCTTTTTCACCTTTAGCTAAAATTGTCTCGTCAAAATCAAATAATAATACTTTAATACCTTGAGCTTTTAGCTCTTCATACGGTATATCTATAATTGTTTTTACACGTAAATGTGGTTTTACATCACTCATTTAGATCTTCCCTTTTCATTCTCAAATAATGATATTTGATGATATTTTTCATATATTTTAATAGCACTTTTAGTAACTTTTAAATTAGTTATCGCAGGCACTCTTGCTCTTTTATCTAGCTCACGCAATAAAATACTCAAGTTATCTTCTTTAGTTTTAGCTTTTAGCATCTCTTGAGTTAGATCACCTATTTTATAAGCAATTCGATTAATTTTATCAAGATCTTTAGAATTATAATCTTGTAAATACTCTAAGATTAGCTCTAAAGAAGCATTATGTAAGATAAATTGTTCCTCAGTCATAAAATCTGTATAAGAGGAATTAGCAGTAAACTCCTGATAAACTTGATGACGCATCTCAAACTGAGTATAAGTCATACCATAAAAACCTTTGTATAAATAAGCTACAATATTAGGATATGTATTAAGAGGATAATTGTTTTCTTTTAAGAAGGTCTCGATGGACTCTCTTAGGTGCTTCTTAATTAATTTTAAGTCTTTTAAGGCAAGGCCCTCTTTCTGATACTTAGTTTGAGTAAGATATTTGTTTAACTTAGTAATTAAAGTTTTATTATCAGGAATAAGATCTTTTTTTAAGGCTGTCACTGGCAAGATTTTATGAGCTTTTAAAAATTCATCGCGATAAGAGTTAGCAATAGGTGTTGCCAAGTCATAGATCACATAATTTTTTAAAGAATTTTTGTCTAAAACTTTCTTTATTTGACTAAAAGTATCTTCTAGATATTTTAAAAAGTAGGTTAAGTGCTCTTCGCTTAAGTTATTAATGATCGAGTTACTTTGTAAAATTTGCTTTAATTTACTACTATTATTATCATAAAATTTTTTATAAAATGCTGAATATATTTCTTTACTAGCATTATAAAAGTAAAGTTCATGAGCACAGTAGTCATTTATTTTAACAATAGTAGAATTAATTTTTTTAATTAAAGCATTCTTGTTATCCAAAGTATCACCCTTCTTGTTAATTATAGCGTAAGAAAAGTGATAAGTCAAAATTATT
>USBW01000160.1 GCA_900553045.1 uncultured Mycoplasmatota bacterium
ATTTATTATAGCCATCATAAATATACTCTTTTTGAAAAGGATATTCCTTATTCCTAACTTTATTTATTAGAATATCTAGTTCTTTTTTTAAAATAAAATCTATTTCTTTAGGATAGTGCATAAGTCTTTTATGATATTTGTACTCTCCTCGATCTAAAACTTTGAACGAACCATCTGGAAAGACTCGCAAGTCAAGATCATAATCAATATATTTTATGACGTCTCCCTCAATTACGTGAGGAGAAGCTAAATTACAATAGTAGTATATACCATTAGATTTTAACTGTCCTATAATATTGAACCAATTCTTTTTAGAAAAATATATAATTGCTGGCTCTTTTGTTCGCCAACTGCGACCATCTGACTCAACAACTAAAGTTTTGTAATTACCAAAGATTTGATATTCATCATTTTCGCCAATGTAGACCGCTTCATCCCAACTGCGATGAACTTCACTATTATGTTTATAACTGTGAATCATGTATTTTTTTCCTTCTTGCATCTAATCACTTCCTTTTTTTATTATATACCCTTATTGTCCTAAAAAAAAGAAATTATTTACGTTCCTTTTCAAAGCAGCAAAAAAGCAGCCGTGTGACTGCTTAAATTTAATTGACATCAAGTATTTCAATAGCTTTTGCTAACTGATTATCGCCATCTGTTTGCTCAATAATGTAATCAGGCGTTATGCCAACCTCATTGATACTGTTGCCATTAGGTGTTAACCAAGTATTAGTAGTATATTTGATCATGCTTCCATCTTCCAAACTCATTGTCTGTTGAACGGTACCTTTTCCATAAGTTGTAGTTCCTACTAAAATTGCCCCATACCCCTCTTTTAATGAAGCAGATATCAACTCTGATGCTGACGCACTTGATTCATTTACTAAAATTACAAGATTATAATTTCTCTTTTCTCCTTTGCTACTGTATACTTTTTCAGTATTATCTTTACCTTTTATTTGGTAGAGAATTTTAGTATCATCTAGAAACATATTTAATATTTCTTCGGCAACATCTAAGTGTCCTCCTGGATTATCTCGCAGATCAAGAATAACAGAATTAACTCCTGCCTTATCGAAACTATCAAAGGCTAAAGCTAGTTGACTCGCACTATTCTTCGCAAAAAGACTTAATTTAGCATAACCGATCTTTTTTTGCTCGCCTTCAATAATTTCTTGTTCGACTGAGGTAATAACAACATCGCCAGTTGTTGCTTCAAGTACGATTGTCTCGTCTTCCCTTTGAACTTCTAAAGTAATATTTTCTTTTTTATTTTTGATCTTGTCAACCACTTCACTAAGAGATAAAGTACTAATATCTTCACCATTAACTTTTAAAAGGAGATCTCCAACCATTAATCCTGCCTTGGCAGCTGGGGAATTATCATATACTTCGGTTACTACTGGAGCAGATTCTCCAACTTTTCTTATCTGAACTCCTAATCCTACAAACTCTCCGTTTAATTTATCATTAAAGTCACTGCTTTCATAAGAAGACAAATATTCAGAGTACTCATCGCCTAAAATACTTAGCATCCCTGCAATTGCAGCTTGCTCCAAAGCCTCTTCATCAATATCTCCATAATATTTTTCTTTAAGGTTATTATAGACACTTATTATTTCATTGCTACTATTATCGGTCGTCCCATTAAGAGTCGTTTTAAAAATAGTAGAGACCAAAATCCCTGAAAGTAATCCCATAATTAAAATCATGATCATCTCAACACTGTTGAATCTTGATTTACCAAGATTATCAGTACCTTTTTTTATAAATTTATTTACCTTATTTTTCACTAAATCACCTTTCCACTTAAATTAAAAAGATGTTAAATTTTAAAAACATCTTTAATCAATTTCGTTTAAATACTCTAAAACTTTCTCAGCACCACTTAAATATTCGGCATTTTCATGATCAACTATTTTGATAATAGTTGGATTTTCTACCTGCAGTTCGCTAGCTTTAGAAGCTTCTTTATTATTATCTCCAATAATATTTTTATTAAAACCATTATCTAGATCTACTTTATAAATTTTTTTAGTAGTAGTTAGTGAAGCAATCGTTGAAACAATATTATTATCGTCACTTGCTTGATAAAATACTACATAATACTCACTTTCAGGACGATTGAAGGTCTCGCCAGCAATTATCTCATCAGTTGAAAACTCCACTTCCTCTTCGCCAAAACGATAATTTCCTTCAGCCATAAAAGTTAAGGCACACAATAAAAATGCTGCCAATAAAATACCAAAGATGATTTTAGTTCCTGCTAATATCTGGTCTTTACTTTCATTATCTGCATATATTAAACTGTTTTTTTTCTTCATTTTTTCACCACCATTAATATCTATTAATTATTTTACTTTATTATTTGTCTTTTTTCAAGCAAAAGAACAAAACGAAAATAAATTTTCATGTCCCAGTCGTTGCCTCCTGGGTTTTCTGCTTCATAGATAGAGTAACCTCTATTCTCCACAGACTTAACTTCCGACAG
>USBW01000161.1 GCA_900553045.1 uncultured Mycoplasmatota bacterium
AATTCTCTTTTTATCTTTATTTTTTCCAACATTTACTTTACTTCACCCTTTAAACTTTAAGAATTATTATTTTGCACTTTTTTGTTTAGCAATAAATATTTTTTGATAAAAAAAGAGTTTTAGTAACTTGTTAACGCTTTAAAACTCTCTTATAATTGGATAACTTATTCTCTAAAAAGTAAATATGATCAATCATTCGATTTAAGTTAAATTTAAACCAGTCGTTCCAAGCTTCTTTGGTATTAGAAACTGCGATATTGCCGATCAATTTACGATATTCTTCGCGATAAGGAAAATATGATCTTGTTCCATATATTGCAGGATTTTCCAAAGGATACTGTTCTTTTTTTCTAGTAAGATCCCAAAGCTTGATATTTTGTAAAATTCGGGCATAACGCGTATTGCCATCATAAAACATTTGTAAAGTAGCAATCAATCCATGGACAATTTGAGACTTTAGGAAAATATTGTTATCATAAATATCCGAATTATAAATTGCTAAAAACTTTTCAATTGCTTCGTCAATATCATTATTATTTATAGCAAAATAAACTATTTTTTCTTCGTCGTTCTGTTTTCTTAAAATAAATGTCTCATCATCAGTTCTTAAATTTTCTTTTGAAAAAACATCACTACTAGTCCCTTCCAAAAGAATACTCTGACCTTTAATAAAACTATTTTTAGTTAAATTCTGATGATGATCTAAAAGATAATCAATCGTGTTTTCCTTGGCAATTTGGCGGTATAAGGCCATAAGAAAGCTATCCTCATTTTCTAATGATTGATTGTCGATGATCTCAGCAGACTTTAAAACTGATAAGTAATTATTAACATGTTCTTTCTCCATGGTTAAAATTTCTTCTATATATTCTTTATACATTTCTAAAACGTACTTTTCATTATCTAAGGTCTTATCATCAAACTTAAAATTGTTAATAGTATCAAAAATCTCTAAGCCAACTGTAGGGACTTCGCCACTTTCTTTTATTCTTTCGATCTCTTTTCTTGTCAACATAATTACTCCTCCAAGTAGCTTTAGTATAGCTTATATTTCCCAAGATAGCAAAAGTTTTTTGTAATTTTAGGTAATTTTATAAAATATTATAAGCCAATTTCCAGGCTAAGATCCTTTTAACTGCTGTATCAACTGTTGAAATGGAAATTTTTCCCTTAGCAATATTTTCCATAACTTCCTCATACATAGTAATAAAATCAGAAGTTATAATTAAATCATTACCAGCATTTATAGCCAAAGTAGCTGCTTCGTTATTTTCTACATAACTTTTAACAGCATCCATTGCTAGATCATCAGTTACTATAATGCCGCTAAAATTTAAAGTTTGGCGCAATTCAGCAATTACTTTTTTACTTAAAGTAGCTGGATATTGCTCATCAAGACAAGTTATGATATTGTGTGAGACTAATATTGCTGGGACACCTGCTTCTATCCCTTTTTTAAAAGGTAAATAATCTTCATTTAAGAAGGCTTCATAACTTCTTTTATCAATTGCTATTCCAGTATGTGTATCCTTGTTATTGCCATAACCCGGAAAATGCTTTAAAGTAGCAATAAGTGCTGAATCATTAGCATAACCTACCATTTTTTCAATATATTCTGCGGTCGTATGTGCATCTTCTCCTAAGGTGCGCTCGTAAATATAATCATTAGGATCGATTGAAACGTCAGCTACTGGAGCAAGATTCATTTGAATTCCTAAACTTAGCAATAGTTCTGCTTTTTCTTTTTCTGTCTTTTCTAAAAGTTCATAACCACCCTCGTGGTATAACTCTTGAGGTGATTTAAACTTTTCATTTCTAAAGGCTTTATAACGACTTACTCTTGTTACTGTTCCGCCTTCTTCATCAACTGCAAAGACTAAAGGATACTTACTTTCATCTTGCAAAGATTGCAACTTTTTGGTAACTTCCTCTTTAGTTTTATCCTCAAAATCACAAGCATAAAGAACATAACCACCAGGATAGTAATCTTTTATTTGTTTTTCAACCTCTTTATTGAATCTAACTAAAAACAACTGCCCTACTTTTTCTTCTAAACTCATTTTTTCTAAAATTTTTTGAGCTTCAGAATAGTAGTCTGCAAACAATTCTTGGGAAGCAACGGGAACTGTAACCTCTATATTTTCTTTCATAGAATCATCAGTTGAAACATCTTTTAGACTGAAACTATTTTTTTGTATAAAGAAAAAGACAACTGCTATTACTAAAAGTATCGTTCCTATTAGAAATATTTTGTTTTTATTTTTGATCATCTTATCACTTATCCTATCATATCTAGTTTTATTATACCCTGAAAAAGGTCTTTTAACTCAAAAAATAGAACTTTATCCAATTAATTGTCGATTTTTGTCTAATAACTTTATTTAGTTCTAAAAAATGTTTTACAAAAGCATTAGTAGTGATTATTTAAAAATAATAAACTTTATTATGAGTAAAATATCTGTAAAAAA
>USBW01000162.1 GCA_900553045.1 uncultured Mycoplasmatota bacterium
ATTATAAACATTTGTTTGCAATAATTCTATTCTAAATAATCTTTATATCCTCCTAGGACATTGACAACTCGATAGCCTTTAGCAGAAAGGTTAGAGCAAAGCTTAGCACTCTGCAATCCATAAGCACAGTAAATATAATAAGTATCCTCTTTTTTTAAGTATTTGTCAGGTAAAATAAGTAAATAATTCATAGGAATATTTTTAGCTGTCGGAATAAACCCTAAACGATAAAGATAACTATCTCTAATATCAATAATATTGACCTTGCCAATTAGTCCTTTTAAATCACTAGCATTAATACTAGAATACATACACCATCAACCCCTATAATAGCATATGAAAAAAAACATAAAAAAAATAAGTCATCTATCCTGACTTATTCTTCAGCTAACTTTCTTTCAAACATTGGAAGCAAACGTTCTAGTAAAGTCATATCAGTAATTTTGTCCAATGTTCCAGTCTCGTAGTTAGCTCTTAAAACTTTACATTTTTCAGTAAAATCAGATTCATCTGGTAATACTTCATTAACAAATAAGTACTCATTACCCTGATCTAACAATACTGCTAGTACCATAACTTTCTTATCATCATCAAAAGTAATTAAATCATATTTTCTAAAACTCACTTTATCCCACCTTTTTATTGTTTTATTTAACGTCTAATCGTATTTCTATTAACAGTAGCAGTTCTTACTGGAACATAATCAGATTTACGCTCGTCTAAAAAACTAAATAGTTCATCGCTCAATAGATAGTTAATTACTTTTGATGCTTTAGCTACTAATGCTGTCATTGTTTTAGAAACATTAACAATCTTCTTAGGCTTATTAGACTCTGGAGCACCATTATTAATAGCATCAATTTTCTTGCTTAATTTCTTTCCTAACTGTTTTAAGATACTCTCTTTGCCAGCCTCTTTTGAATCAGTTGGTCCTCCACCGTTATTTTTATCATTTTTGTCATCTTTATCTTCATCTTTTTTCTCATCAGTATGATCTTCTTGACTAGCAACTTCACCACTGTTAGGAATATATGGAGCCATTTTGATAGGCTCATCATCTGTTTGGCTATAATCGCTAGAAGCACTAGTCTCAGATTCAATTGGCTCTTTTACTACATTTTTACCATTCCAATTATCGTTCATATAAGCATTAACTTCATTTAATTTAACTCGTTGTTGATCTTCTATAAGCGCTACTGGAGTGTTAGATAAAGCTCTTTCAATATTATCATTCATCTCATTAGAAAATGGTTTTGTCTCATCAAGCTTAAATTCGGTCGAAACAACTGCTTTATCATTTTTAGAAGATTCTTGCCTATCTTCATGACTTTCCACATTATTGATACTATTACTATCAACATCAAGATTAGGAGTATCTAATTTAAGCTCAGCTATTTCTTTAAAGCGTTTTTCGCCAATTTTTTCTTTGATCATATCTTTTAAATTAATGATCTCAAACATAGACATTTTAGCTAATTCTTTAGGAGAATAATACATACTTTCATTATCAGCTTTAGTAACAATCATATAATTATTTAAAAAACGCATCGCTTCATCATAAGATTTTTTAATTTGATTTTTATCGTTTTGCCAACTATAAAAATCTAATCTTTTCTTATTTTCATCTAATTTACTTAAATTAGACTGAATCAAGTTCTCATTATCACTACCACTCATCGACTTAATAATAAAACTAAGATCTTGAGCGCTTATATTGCCAGCATTATAAAACTCAAAGGCAGTCATAAGATTTCTTTCTTGTTCTGTTTTCTTATCTTTTTCTAGTTCCAAAGACTTTGCTCTAGCCACTCTTCCTTCATTCTGTTTTGCTTTAATTTCTTTAACTTGCTCTTTGATCTCTTCTTTATGTTCTTTTTGATAACTTTCTGCTTTGTTTTGAGCTTCTTTATATGTTTCTGCTAAATCAATAAGCTCAGCTTGAGACATTTTCTTTAACTCTTCTTCACTATAAAGATTATCAGTATAAATGAAATTTAGATTAACAGGATCCCAAGCACGACGTTTTAAATTAGCTAAAAAATCATAAGCTTGTTGGTATTCCTCATTATTCTGCCAATATGCTTCTTCGTTATAACGGGCCTTAATATTTTCAATTTTTCTTTTATGTTCGGCAATTCTTTCTTGGTTTTCTTCTTTAGCATCTTTTTTTTCTTCTAAATTATCTGATGCTTTTCCGACTTTATAAATTTCTTCTATTGTATAAGCCAATGCCTCATCAGATAATAATCCTTGCTTATTTAATAAAATTATTTTATTTAATTCTTCAATATTCATAAGCTCACTCCTCTTATTCCACGCAAAACAATATAACACTATAAAAGTAATAATAATGTTAATTGCTAACATACTACTAAAATTATAACATTGATTTAAAAAATAGTAAACAAAAACCAAAAATAATTTTACTAAGCTATAACAATGTCTAATCTATTTTTAAGTCACT
>USBW01000163.1 GCA_900553045.1 uncultured Mycoplasmatota bacterium
ATGCGATGGCTGCTTGTTCGTTAGCTTTACTTCTTAATATTCCTTATGAGGATATTAAAAAGGCTATTTTAAATACTTTTGTAAGTGGCAGGATGAATGTCTATAAAAACTTTATTTGTCCTGTGGTGGTCGATTATGCCCATAATAAACTTAGTGCTGAAGCTTTATTTAAAACTTTAAAGAAGGATTATCCTAATAGAAATTTAAAAGTTGTTTTTGGTTGTCCTGGCGATAAAGCTTTCAATAGAAGAGAAGAGTTAGCAACTTTATCAGGACTTTATGCTTCTTATGTGTATATTACGATGGAAGATCCGCAGTCTAAGAATGTCTATGACATTTGCGAAGACATAGTTTCTTATTTAAAACCATATAATAAACCATATGAAGTAATAATAGATCGTAAAAAAGCGATCATTAAAGCTTTAGAAAATGCTCAAGAAGATGATATTATTGCGATCATTGGTAAAGGTGATGAAGATTATCAACTTATTAATAATCAGTATGTTCCTTATGAATCTGATGTTAAAGTAGTTGAAAAATATTTAGAAGAGAAAGTGGGAAGTTTATAATGCGAAGTTTGAAAATAAAAGAGATAGTAGAAGCTACTTCAGGTAGACTTTTAAGAGGTGATCCTGAAGAGGAAATTTTAAATATTTCAACCGATAGTAGAGAAGTCTTAGAACAGGCTTTATTTATTCCTATTATTGGCGAAAAGTTTGATGGTCATGATTTTATGACCAGTGCTTTTGCAAATGGTTATAAAAGTTTTTTAATTGATGCCAGTCATGAGTATTTAGAAGAAGATGTTAATTTGATCGAAGTAGAAGATACCACTAAAGCTTATGGCGATATTGCTAAGTATTATCAAGAAAAGTTTACTTTAGAGAAAATAGGAATTACTGGTAGTGTTGGTAAGACTTCGACTAAAGATATTATTGCTAGTGTAGTCTCTATGAAATATAAGACTTTAAAAAATCTTGGTAATTTAAATAATGAGATTGGTCTTCCTAAGACCCTTTTAAATCTTGATGAGACTTATGAGGCAGCAGTATTAGAAATGGGCATGAGCTTTGCTCATGAAATTGAACATCTAGCTTTTGTTTATCGCCCTAAGATTGCTGTTATTACTAATATTGGTCTATCACATATTGAAAACTTTGCTAGTCAAGATGAGATCTTTAAAGCAAAGATGGAAATAACTTCTTATTTTGATGCTAGTAATATTTTAATTATTAATGGTGATGATCCTTATTTAAAAACTTTAAAAGCTTCTTCTAAACCATATCGAATTTTTAGTTATGGTTTTGGCCATGACAATGATTTTTGTTGTAGCTCTTATGAAATCTTGGAAGATTACAGTACTTTTAAAGTAGTGATTAATGGATGTGAGGAAGAATTTAAAGTTCCTAGTAATGCTAAACATAATATTTTAAATTCTATCGCTGCTATTATAGTGGGTCTTTTGTTAGATATTCCCCTTGCTAAGATCAAGGAAGGATTAGAACATTTTAAGATTACTAAAGGTCGTCTTACTATTTTAAAGAAGAAGGATTTAACCATTATTGATGATTCTTATAATGCTAGTTTGGATTCAACTTTAGCAGCTTTAGAGGTTTTAAGTAATTATAAGACCCGCAGGGTAGCTATTTTAGGAGATGTTTTAGAGACTGGATCACATGCTGAAGAGATTCATCGTGGCATCGGAAGTGGAGTTGTTTCCAAAGCGGATGTTTTAATCACGGTTGGCAAAGATGCGCGCTTTATTTTAGACGAAGCTTTAAACTGTGGCTTTTTAAAGGAAAATACGAGACATTATAAAGATGTTGAGGATTTGCTTAAAGATGTCTTAGATATTGTAAGAGATGATGATACTGTTTTAGTAAAGGCTTCCAGGGGTATTATGTTGGATAGAGTAGTGGATCTTTTGGATAAGAGTTATGAAGACTAATTATCAACTGGTGTTAGATGAGATGCTAAAAGATGTCAAAGAAGGTTCTCGTCTTTTACTACATAGTTGCTGTGGACCTTGCAGTAGCTATGTTATTTCTTATTTAGCTAAGTATTTTGAAATTACAGTTTTCTATTATAATCCTAATATTTACCCAGAAAGTGAGTTTTTAAAAAGATTGGAAGTTCAAAAGAAGTTTGTTAAAGCTTTTGATGAGAAAATCAAAGTTGTAAGTCCTATTTATGATGAAAAGGAATTTTTAACCAAAGTAAAAGGTCTTGAAGAGGAGAAAGAAGGAGGAAGAAGGTGTCCTATCTGTTATGCTTTAAGACTGGAAAAGGCCTTCTTATATGCTAAAGAGCATAATTTTGATTATGTTACAACAACACTTACAGTAAGTCCTTATAAACATAGTGATATTTTAAATGCGCTAGGCAAGACTTTTTCTAAAAAGTATGATATTATATACGAAGCGGTGCGTGGCTC
>USBW01000164.1 GCA_900553045.1 uncultured Mycoplasmatota bacterium
TCTTCTTCGACAGTAATACTTCCATCTTCATTGAAAACAAGTTCTATCTTGTCGTTCTGAATGGTATAATCATAAGTATCTCCCTTAAAATATAAATAAATAGGAAAAATAATTAAGGCACCAATGAGAACTACTAAAAAACCTAATTTTAGACCATACTCCCTCATATTCACACCCTCTTTATGATACTACCATTGTATCATAAAATATCCATTCAAGGAAGAAAAATAAGGCAATCGCTTAAAAAATAATAAAATTAACTGATACTTGGAATTACTTCAAATATCAGTTTTTCTATATGACTGAAATCTAACATGTACCTAGTTAATTTGCGCTGTAGTGGGACCTTACCAAAAGAGTTATCTAATGAAGCTAAATTAAAGACTATTTTCCTCATTATTGATAAATTGTTAATAGAATTATTTACTCTATTTCTAGAATGATCTTCATCGAAAATAACATCTAATCTCCAATGAAGACCACATTCAATACTCCAATGATCTCTAATACTTTCAATGAGTGTCTTGATATCTATTATATGATCAATAATATAATAATGTTTGGTAATAGTTGTTTCGTCCTTTTCCGTCCTACTTACTTTTACATAAGCAATCGCTTTTACGCTTTCCCATTTCTTTTTATCTTTTATGGAAGATACATTATAGGTTAAAAAATATTCTCTTTCTTCAATTCTACCATGATTTTTTTCTATACTCTTTTGATGTATAATTTCTTTATTTCCATAAAGATTATTATAACTATCAAAATGATTTTTAATTTGTTTTTTCAATTCTCTTTGATTATCCTTTACTTTTAAGACATAATGTGCTTTCTTTTCAATAATTTTGTTTATAATAGTTTCTTGCGTTCCTATGGCATCAATAGTTATAATACTTCCTTTTAATTCCAAAAGATCTAATAAATCTGGTATTGCAGTAATTTCATTTGTTTTATCTTCCACTTTCACTTGGCCTATAGATAAGCCAATTTCACCAATAAAAGCTGAAACAATGTATGGAATATTACCATTATTTATTTTATCTGTTGCACTCTTTATTGCCTTACCATCTATACTAATGTGTTTACCAGTTTTATTTTTAACAATTTCTTTTGTCCATTCTATAAATATTTCCATAAACTTTTTTGAATCAATTGCACCAAAAACATCTGAAAGGCAATCATGTGAAGGTGTTCCATTTTCCAATCCTAATAATTTTGTAAAGTAATCTTCTTTTAATTTCATAAAATCAGCAATATTGGTATAGTCTTTCAAACCACATAATAACCCATATATTGTCATGATTAATATGTCTATTAATTTATATTTTTTTCCTCTTGTATCTCTTGGATCTTCTAACACTTCAAATCTTTCAAATAAGTTCATAATTAAACCCTCTTTCTACCTTGATTTAATTATACACTATTTCTTTATTATTTTTTAAGCGATTGCCTTAGAAGAAAAAAGAGTCTTAGTTGACACTGAGGCTCTCTTCTAAAATATTTGGATTTTTTAAAGCTGTAATGAGTTGATCTATTTCCTCTTTGGTATTATAAAAATAAAGGCTCATACGACAAGTGTTTTTAATACCAATCTCATCAATTAAGATCTTTGCACAATGGTTTCCTGCTCTGACACAAATATGATAACGATCTAAATAAATGGCGAGATCTTGGGCAAAAATACCTTCGATATTAAAAGAAATAATAGGACTATCTGTATCAGGATTATAAATTTGAATACCAGGTACTTCTTGTAAACGAGATAAAGCATACATCTTTAATTCTTTCTCATAAGTTTCAATTTGATCCATTCCTATTTTTTCTAAATAAGAAACAGCTTCAAATGATGCGATGATTCCAGAAATATTTAAAGTTCCCGCTTCAAATCTTGTTGGAATACTTGTACGATCACTAGTAAAAGAAAGATTCATTCCACCTCCAAAACAAGTTGGACGCATCTTATATAAGTGTTCTTCTTTTCCATATAAAATTCCTACTCCAGTAGGTCCACACATCTTATGAAGGGAAAAGACAAAGAAATCAACATCCATCTTTTTGACATCTACTTTTTTATGAGGAACACTCTGCGCACCATCGACAATCACATAAATTCCTAACTGATGGGCATAAGAAATAATTTCTTCTACAGGTCTTTCATCCCCAATGACATTACTAATTTGCGCAATACTAATCACTTTTGTATCTTTTTGAATTGCTTCTTTTACCTGTTCTAATGTCACATGTAAGTGTTCATCTAATGGGATATAATCAATCACCAAATCAAGTTCATCAGCAAGTTCAAACCATGGTAATACATTTGAAGCATGTTCTGCTTTGGTAAGTAAAACATGATCTCCTTTTTTTACGATCGGATTCGCAGGCGCTCCGATATGCTGT
>USBW01000165.1 GCA_900553045.1 uncultured Mycoplasmatota bacterium
ATTGTTAATTTTGGTTCGTTACTAGCTATTTTGTTTTTATATAGGAAGATGATTTTTACTTTAATTCATGACTTTTTTCTTTTTATTAAGACGAGAAAAGAAGAGTATCGTAAAAATTTCCGTTACTGTATGTTTATTATTATAGGTACGATTCCAGCAGGACTTTTAGGTTTAATATTCCAAGAGAAAATTGGAATTATTTCTAGTAATGTTAAAGTAATTGGAGTAGCACTTTTAATTACAGCGGTAGCCTTATTTGCTATTAGAAATATTAATGGTCACAAGAGCAAAGATGAAATTACTTATAAAGATGCTATTAAGGTGGGACTTTTCCAAGCCGTAGCTTTGCTTCCAGGAATTTCAAGAAGTGGTGCAACGATAACGGGAGGATTACTTTGCGATATTAAAAAGGAAGATGCTGTTAATTTTTCTTTTATGCTTTATATTCCTATTAGTATCGCTAGTATGATCGGTGGAGTTAAGGACTTGGTTACTAGCCCTGATTTAGCTACGCTTGCTCTTCCTTATTTTTTGGGAATGATTGCTTCAATGATCGTCACTTATTTCAGTGCTAAATGGTTTATTGATATTGTTAAGAAAAATAAATTTATTTACTTTGTTGTTTATTGTTTGATCGTTGGAACCTTGGTTGTTCTATTCATGTAAATAAAGATGAAGTTTTATAAAGTGAGTTTTCAATAAAAAGTAGAAACTTAAAAAATATTAAAGCCCTAATTGAGTATAGAACTTAATTAGGGCTTTACAATTGATTTTAAACGATTATAGTTATATATAATTAGTTTTATATAACATTCAACAATTTCATAATCTTCTTGATTAAGATTTTTTATTACACGAAAAAGTAGACCAATGAATGTCTACATATTACATTAAGACTCGACAATAAGAGCACCACGGGAACCATAACTCGAAAAAGACTCTCATTGAACACTTGACAAGAAAAACAAACCAGCATAGGAACCAAGGCCAAATCCTTCGTTATAAAAAACCGAAACCATGTTGTCTAAAATCCTATAGCACTTACTTAATAATTTAAGTCCTGTTCAGCTTGAACTGCAATTTTATAAAAAGCAGTCCTCCCTTCAAGATTAGTGATCTCCTCAGTTGTTAATCCTTCTAAATCTAACCAAATTCTTAACTTATAATTATCAGTTTCGCCTTTCAAAATCGTTTTTTCATTTAAAAGTCTATTGACTTCTTTTAGGCCTTTAGCTTCTTTTTTGATGCCATTTACTTCGACACTAAACCTTAAATATTCGTCACTTAAAATACTGCCTTCATACTCGGTAATTTTATCGGCATCATCAAGTAAATAAACTTTATAACTAGCATTGGCATCACCGTCATTAGTAATGTCAAACTCATAATAATTAGTCTGTTCCATGCCTTCAGTATCAGTCATGTCTTGCAAATTATCTAAAGTTAAGCTCCCCTTCTCATCTAAGAGCAAGCTTAGTACTCCCGTACTTATGACATGAGTATTTCCTTCATTATTAGATGTAAATAAAGCATAACTGATTCCCACTATTAAAGCTATTATCCCTACTACTGCAATAGTTCCTGAAAAAATCATCCTTTTATATATGTTTTTCGTCTTCATCTATTCTACTCCTCATTATATTATTACCTATTTTTGCTATTTTTATTATAACACAAAGTCGTATTTATGTGTCATCAATAAAGAGTATTTCTTTTATTTTTCTAAATTGCCCCTCCCCCAGGCGTACATATGTTTTTTATCGTTTTTCATCGTAACTTCACCACCAAAAAAACGTGCTACTATCTATTCTTATAATAACACGTTTTATTTATTTTTCATAGACAAAAATTCTATTTAGAAAATTGAAATTCAACTCTTCGTACTTTAAAACTTCTTTAATTGCCCTACCATTAAACGAATAAAGTTTATTTTCTTTGACAAAATAAATATTGTTCTTACTCTTACTAATTGTTTTAATACCAGCATCTTTAAAAAGAAGCAACTTCTTATCTAAAATACTGTCATAAACATAAAACTCTTTAGAAGAATTAAGATAATAATAAAGATCCTGCTCCTTTTTAAATATTCAATACTAGTAGTGCCAGTGATCAGATCTTCAATTTCCCGATCAGTTTTAAACTTTAAATCTTCTTGTCGGAAATCATAAATACTTCTTCTTGAAAATTCACCATCATAATACAAACCTTTTAAATCTTTATTGCCTACTTCTTCTATTTGAGCATTTTTTAAATTGATAGCATACTGAATTAAATTATCAGAATCAAAAATATAAACTTTATCATCTACTAAACCATTGATCGTAAA
>USBW01000166.1 GCA_900553045.1 uncultured Mycoplasmatota bacterium
TCCCATCAGCATCTGACTCTTTAGCATATAAATCCTTAGAACTACTAGGACCACTACTATAAATAACAGAGATATCATAAAGAGTTGTAGGACTACCCTTAACTGTAATATTAACAGGATCCCCTGCTTTAACGGAAGTATTTAAAGAAATTAATTCTAAGCTTTCTTCCAAACTATTATTAGAAGAGCTTTCATCATTTAAAAGATCGCTAGTTAAACCAGAAGAAGTATATTTCTTTGATGAAGCAGTAGCCGTAACCTCTAAATTTTTACCATCAGACTTGGCAATAATCGTTCCATCATCCTTAGTCTCAAAAATTAAAGCGCCAACCTCTTCCCATCTTTCAACTATTTCTAAAACAGGATGATCATATTTGTTGTCTTCACCAACAGAAATAATGGCAACTTGAGACTTAACTTGTTCAACAAAAGCTTCACTTGAAGAAGTGTCACTGCCATGATGGCCTATTTTTATTACATCAATTGTCTCATCTAATATTAGTTCTTCTTCTACTTCTTTTTCAGCATCACCCATAAATAAGAAAGAGTTAGCGCCATAAGTTATTTTCAAAACTACAGAATAGTTATTTAAATCTGAATAAGTGTCTTTAGTAGGAGAAAGGACTTCCACTAACAATTGGTCTTTTTCAATTATTTTAAGACCTGCTTTAGCAGTTTTAATAGTAAGACCACGATCCGCAATTGTATCTAGTAAATTTTCATATGTTTTACTAGTCGAAGCAGCCTTAGGCATATAGATATTACCTATTTCAAAGTTTTCAATGACTTCTTGTAAACCGCCTATATGATCACTATGCGGATGAGTGGCAACTACATAATCAATTTTAGTATATCCTAAAGAGTTTATATAATCAATTACTGTTGTGGCTTCATAAGACTCCCCAGCATCGATCAACATCGTCGTTTTATCGGGAAGTTCAATAAAGATTGAGTCCCCTTGACCGACATCAATATAATTAACCTTTAATAAAGCACCAGTTGCGACTGGAGTATCGCTCTGTTCTAAAGAATCATCAAAAGAAAAAGCTGAAAAAGCATCACTTAAACCAACCTTGTCAAAAAAATTAATAGCAAATGAGCCTAACTCTTCCTTAAAATCATTAAAATGTTGTTGAAATTTAACATTATAATCATCGCTATGACCTAAATTAACTAAAAAAGAACCACCAAAGAAAAGAAAGAAAGTAATAACAAAAACAGCTACTCGAACAGGCTTACTTTTTAATTTATAAGTCTTCCCCTTTATCTTAAAATTAGATAAAAGAAGCGGTGAGACAAGAAAAGCTAACGCTATTAAAACTAAAGAAATTTTATAAAGAAAGAGATCATAAATACTCGTATTAAAACCAGGATCTGAAAAAAGCGCAACGCCTAAGAATAAGACTACTAAAAAATAATAAATAAAAGCTAAAAATTTCTTAAAAATAGAATCAGATCTAAAACCAAATAACTTCATTACCTCGCTCACCTATCCTAATAGTATTATAACATGGATAAGATTAAAAAGTGTCAGTATCAATTAAAACTATTAATATAAATGTCAACCAAGTTGACTGGTCAGTAACCTTATTCTTTAATGAAACTATTAAGGACAAACATCATATCACAAATTAACAGGTTAAATTTAAAGATAAAACTAAATTCAAAGTTAAATTATTTTTATAAGATAGTAAGTTACTAAACAATAAGTACAAAATAAAAAATTCCCATTATCCAAAAAATGAGCATTTCTTAACTTCTAAAATTGAAGTAATTAATAAAACTATACGCTGAAAAAGCTATCTACAACTTATATACGTCTTAGTAAATTTTCCATCAGAAGCATGTTTTATAATAGATTATTTACCTGTTTCAGTATTGAATTAATATGAATTGCAGAATCTCCTTTTAAAGAAGGATTTTTGTCATAAATAGAATAGCTAGAATTTTTATCGTTTCCTGTCATTTTAGAATAATGACCATCATCGTGTTTATAACCATATTTATCTTTGTCACCCATAGTTATTTTTCTCCTTTCTTTAATTTTTCTTGTAAAAGAAATTCAAATGCATATAATTCATTACTAATATAGTCAGTTAATTCAGAAAACAAATTTTCATAATTAATTTCGTAAATTAAATTTGATACATTTTTTAGTTCTAATAAACTAATATTATTTAAATTATTTTTTAATACTTCACATTTAAAACCGATTAAACTTTTTTTTAATTCATCAACATCCTTCTGATTAAACTTGTAATTATAACTTGATAATTTATCAAGACCAATAATAATGTTATTTAAATGTTCAAG
>USBW01000167.1 GCA_900553045.1 uncultured Mycoplasmatota bacterium
AAATTAATGATAAAAAGATCTTTGAACATCTTAACTTCACGATTCATGCGCAGGAGCGTATCTTACTTCGGGGAAGATCTGGTTCTGGGAAAAGTACCTTGATGAAATTATTGATGGGCTATTTAAAAAAAGATGAGGGCAATATCTACTATAATGGACTTGATAGTTCTAATACTAACTTAGGTGTTATTAGAAAAAATATTACTTATGTAAGTCAAGAAGATATATTATTTACTGACACGTTGTATCAAAATCTCAATCTTTCAGGTAAAAGTAAAAAAGAGGTTGAGCAAGCTAGTTTTTGTTGTTGCTTAAACGAATTATTTAAAGATAGTAAAGCTGATCGGGCAATTAATTATGATTATTTTATTTTAGAAAATGGTAGTAATTTAAGTGGTGGTGAAAGAAATAGAATTAAGATAGCAAGAGGGCTTTTACAAGCTAGTAATATTTTAATTTTAGATGAGAGTTTTAATGGTCTTGATAATAGAAGCGAAAGAAAGATTCTTAAACGAATATTTTCTACTTATAAAGACTATACATTTATTATCATCTCCCACCATACTACTAATTTTGATCTATTTGATCAAATAATTGATTTAGACAAAGGAGGAATTGGATGAAAGAAATGCAAAAAAAAGAGTTACAAAAAGTTTATGGAGGTTTTTCTATTTGGAGTTTTATAAGTATTATCGCAGCTTTAGTATTTGGAATGGGAGCAGTTGATGGTTATGCAAGGCCAGAGAGTTGTTAGGGAAGAATTACTAGAAGAAGACTTAGCCAAAGTTGTTGGTGGAGCTTCCATAAGTGGAGCAGTTATCGACGCTGTAACTGGCATTTTCAAAGCTTTTTTCAACTTTGGTAGAAGTTTTGGCAGTGCTCTTAGAAGATTTATTTTTGATAGTATTTGTCCTTTAAAATAAGAAAAATTAGGAAAAATACAAAAAATCTTTTGCTTTTTAACAAAAGTTTGATATAATACTTATGGATTAGGAGGAGGTATAACATGGCTAAAGTAGGAAATAGACAGCATAAGACACTTACTTGTACAGTTTGTAAAGAACAAAATTATCGTACAGAAAAAAATGTAAAAAATACTCCAGAACGTATGGAGATTAGCAAATTCTGTCCGAAATGTCAAAAACATACAGTTCATAAAGAAGAAAAATAATAAAGTAGGTGAAATAACATGGTAAACGTAAATGATTTTAAAACTGGAATGACTATTAAAGTAGATGGCAATATTTATACTGTAATAGAATTTCAACATGTCAAACCTGGTAAAGGAGCAGCCTTTGTAAGGACGAAGTTAAAAAACATCAGAACTGGGGCAACTATTGAAATTACATTTAATTCAGCTACTAAAGTAGAGACCGCTCACATTGAGAAAAAACCAATGCAATTTCTATATGCTCAAGGCGATGAATATGTTTTCATGAACATGAATGACTACAGTCAAGTTGAAATTAATAAAGAAAATATTAAAGACGATATTAAGTACCTAAAAGAGAACTTAGAAGTCGATATTGCTTTCTATGAAGGTGAAATGTTAGGTTTATACCTTCCAGACAAGATCGAAATGGAAGTTATTGCTACTGAACCAGGAGTAAAGGGCAATACTACTAGTAGCGCAATGAAAGATGCTACTTTAGAGACAGGTTATGTAATAAAAGTTCCTTTATTTATAAACGAACATGAAAAAGTATTGATTTCCACTAAAGATGGAAAATATGTTTCAAGAGCTTAACTTAAGTTAGCTCTTTTTTTATACAATGGGAAAATCATACATCCTATTGTAGGACTAAAAAGTGGTCTGTGTAATTTAAGATGTGAGGAAAAGCAAAACGCATAAAAATAAGTAAATAAATTAATTTTCTTTGTAAATGTGATGATAACCTCTTTTAGCTTTGTTGGACTTATGTCAAGTTTGTAATTTACTAGTTTATTTAGAAAATAGCAAAAATAAAATAGATTACTCTACAGATGAACACAATGGTTGGTTTGTAGGTAGTTGCGCAATAGAAAGTTCTAATAAAACCGTAGTTCATAATATTAAAACAAGTAGAAATGAAGTAGAGTATTGGTGAGCTAATTATATGATTGCATTAAGGTGTATGTATGAAAGCAATCAAAAATAGTAGCAGATTACATTTATAAGTAATAGCTATTATTTTTAAATTTTGTGTTGGAAAACTTTTCCATCTAAAATTTATGTTTTTTTGCTTGACCAACAAACGTTTGTTTGCTATAGTCTAGTTAATGATGAACAGCAAATAGGGGGGGGA
>USBW01000168.1 GCA_900553045.1 uncultured Mycoplasmatota bacterium
ACTATGAGTATTTTAAAATAAAGTTAAATTTAGCTTTTTCAATTAATATTTTTTTTAATAAAGCAATTTATAATTTATATTTAATAGGAGGAAAAAGATGATAGTTACATTAATTTTGTTTTTACTTATTTTAGGAGTGGTTGTCTTAGTTCACGAGTTTGGTCATTTTCTTTTTGCCAAACTTATGGGGGTCCATGTTTATGAGTTCTCTATCGGTATGGGACCAAACCTCTTGCAAAAAGCTAGTAAATCAGGTACTAAATACTCGATAAGAGCTATCCCACTTGGAGGTTACGTCTCATTAGCAGGCGAGGAAGTTGAAATAGATCCAGAAGTGCAAAAGGGTCGTAATCTTCAAGATAAAAAAGTATGGCAACGTTTCCTTATCATGTTTATGGGAGTAGGATTCAATTTTATCTTTGCTTTTCTTGTTTTATTCTTTGTTGGTTTGATCTTTGGAGCACAAGACTTAAGCCCAAGAGTCAGTGAAGTTACAGAAGGTTATCCAGCTGCTTTGGCCGGTCTAGAAGCAAATGACAAAATTTTAAGGATTAACGATCATAAAGTTAGTTATATCGATGATATTAGTCTTTATTTAACAATTGAGGATTTAAGCGAACCAATAACATTTGAAGTTGAGAAAACTAGTGGAGAAGTTAAACAAATTGAGGTTCAGGCCTTAAAAGAGGAAGTTGATGGATCGACACGATATTCTCTTGGTATCACTCTTGTGCCAAAGGTAGAAAGAGGCTTCATTGAAAGTATTGTCTATGCCTTTAATAAAGAAATGGCTCTTTTTAAACAGATGTTTGTAGTTTTAGGCAATTTATTTACTGGTAATTTAGCTCTTTCTAATTTGAGTGGTCCAGTAGGAATTTATAGCATTGTTGGACAGATGCAGGCTCAAGGAGCTCAAGCACTTCTATATTTAGTAGCACTTTTAAGTATCAATGTCGGAATTATGAATATTTTACCGTTCCCAGCTTTTGATGGTGGTCGAATCTTATTCTTATTCATTGAGAAGATAAAAGGTTCTCCTGTCAATCCAAAAGTTGAAAACATTATTCATGCGATTGGATTTATTCTAATTATAGCTTTGATGATCTATGTGACATTTAATGATATTTTAAGATTATTTTAGAAAAGATTCAGGTCTTTTCTTTTTTTCTTCCAATAATATGTTGGAAGGTGATTGGCAATGAAGAAAAATTATCCTTATGTACTCCAAGAAAATTCCTATGATTGTGGGATCGCTTCTTTGATGACTTGTTTTCTAAACAAAAATTTAAGCATTACTAAAGATCAGATCCTTGAGCATCTTCATGACAAAAAAGAGGGGATAAGTGCTTTGGATCTAATTACTACTAGTGAAAAGTTGGGCCTTAAAGCTAAAGGAGTCAAATGCGATTTAGAAGTTCTAAAGAATGATTTTCTACCCGTGATCGCTCATACGATTGTTGATGGGCACTACTATCATTACATGGTGATTTTATCGTTAAATGAAGAAAAGCAAAGACTAACTATTTTGGATCCAGCCTTGGGAATTAAGAAAATGAGTTATCAAGAATTTGCAAAAATAAGTACGAAAGTCTTTATTATTTTTGAAAATAAGACTGGTGCTGCTAAACCTGACGATACCTTTTTTAAATATCTTAAGCAGTTATTTAAAGAGTATTTGCCAAAAATAAGACAATGTTTACTGATATCTTTCTTATTTCTTCTTTTAATTTTTGTTTTCCAATATTGGTTAAATATCCTACTTGAAATTTTTACGCGTCAAAATAGTAATTATCTAATAATATTCTTTATTTTATTTGGCCTTATTATCATCTTTAAAGAAATCTTTGAATTTATTGAAAATAAAGTTTTGGTAAAACTTCAACATCGCCTGGATAAAAAAATTCATAAGACTATTATCGACAAGCTTATCTACCTTCCATATTCTTACTTTCTCTATCGTAGTACTGGAGAGCTGTCTACTAATGTTAATGATTTAGAAAACTTTAAAGAGATCGTAACACAGATCTTTGTCTTTGGAATAATTAATCTAGTTATTCTTTTAATGATTTTGATCGTTTTAGGTTTTTATCATTTTCTTTTCCCAATTATCTTACTTTTTTTGACTGTTATATCTTTTTTGCTCACTAAAAGTTATAGTGAACGTCTAAAAGAAAAATTTACACCGGCTAAAATAAGTAGAATTAGTTATACTTCTAATCTAATTAATACTTTAATAGCATACCCGACGGTCAAGGGCTTACATATTGAAAAAAGATTACAGA
>USBW01000169.1 GCA_900553045.1 uncultured Mycoplasmatota bacterium
TAGGAGAAAAAGATTTAGATAGTACTAAGGATTATCAGGATTTTAATCAAGCTTATGATATAATAACTAATCAAAAAAAGAAAAAGAAAATTAAAAGAATTTTGCTTTTTTTAACTATCCTTTTCCTAGTTAGCTTAAGCGGTCTAGGTATTTGGTACTGTTTAGAAAAAAACTTCTCTTTAGAAGAGATTAAGGTTTTAAATTACGATCAAGAAAAAGAACTTGTAACTTTAGAAGTAACTTATAAAAGCAGTGCCCAAGACATTTTTTTGTGCTGTTGGCAAAACTGAAGAAGCAGCCAATTTTATAGCAGGAACAAATAATAGATGTCAACTGACAGTAGAAAAAGAGGCAATTAAAACTCTTTACTTAAAAAATAGCAAATCATCTTTAAAAACATATCCAGTTACTTCTTTAGTTCTAAAAGCTGACTTACTTACTGATGACATTATTTATTTAGCTTTAGATGAGACTTATAACCTTTTAACAGACTACCAATATATTGGTTCTAAACAAGACCTTACCTTAGAAGTTACAGATAAAAATGTTGCCAGTCTTCAAGATACAGTTATAAGGGCTCAAGAATATGGGAAGACGACTATTAAAATGTATGTTAATAATGAACTATATGATGAAAAGGAAGTAGTAGTTACACCCTTAATTACTAAAAGACCTACGACTTTTAAAGCTGATAAACCGTATTTACCATGCAATAAATATACAGCTTCTGAAAATGAGACTTTAGATGAGATCTTAGCTAGTAGAATTTCTATGGCAGGGTATGGAACAAGGGCAGGAGTAGTTGAAGCCGCTAGATTCTTGCTACTATCTTTTCCTTATCGCATCGATTACTTTTTTGAAAATGGCAGAATAAATTCTACCGGGGTAAACTATGCAGATGGGGAAGGAAGATATTATCATCAAGGACTGTATTTAAGTCAAGATAAGTTTGACGATTTAAAATATGTTTATGCTGGTCCCGCTACTTGGGGTTGTCCTCTTACTAATTATGAGAATTATGGCAGTAAATATATTGCTGGAGGCAAGAATGCTAATGGTCTAGATTGCAGTGGTTTTCTATCGTGGGCGATGTTAAATGGTGGCTTTGATGTAGGGGATATAGGTGCTGGAGAGACTTATGAACCTTTTCAATTCACAGATTTAGGCCAACGTCTTAATTTAACTGATGATCTGGTTGATTCTGGTAAGATCAAAGTAGGAGATTTATTAAATTGGTGGGGACACATTGCAATCATAGTAGGAATTGATGCCGATAATTATTATGTGGCGGAATCTTTACAGACTTATGATGGATTGGTTATTAATACTTATGCTAAAGAAGATCTCGCATCTTCATGGACTTATGTCATGTTGATGGATAGTGTCTATAAAGATGATGGTAACTTACAAAATATGTGGTATTAAATAAGATAACATTTAAAAAATTGCTATTGGCAGACAAAAAAGACAAATAAGCATTTTTACTTATTTGTCAAGCAATTTGGGGAGTCGTTTCTTAACGGCTCTTTTTTTCATCAGAATTAGCAGTTAAAGAAGTATTTTCATCTTCTGTTAAACCACTTTGATTTTTAATTTCTTCGCTGCGAACATCCTGTGAACCATTTTGCATTTCTTGTTGATTGTTCATAGAGTTTTCACAGCAGTGATGAGCTTGTTTATTTTGCCCATTATTATTTTTCATTCTTTTAATCACCCATTAGTAGTATGTTTCATTTTTTGATCGTTATACCATAAATGCAAATTTTTTGCAAAAGAGACAATCAGTGCTAGAGCAGGAGTACCACTTCTTGCATTAGTCGTACTTTTACCACCATGCAAAAGAGGAGTAAGCTCTAAATTCTTTTTTCTAATTAAAGCGCCAATTCCTAAAATGCCATCAATCTTTTGCAGATCAAATAAAATAAAATCTATGTTTTTAAGATTTGGGCAATCTAAATTACGAGAAATATTGATAGCGATCTTTAAACGTTCCTGTTTATTTTGTATTAAATTTTCAAGATACATTGGTACTGTATCAAAATATACTAAAACTAGATCTTGATCTTTTAACCATTCTTCATTAAAAGAAGCAATATCAAAAAATGTAATCGCAATATTTAAATCTTTTAAAGCTTCTTTTAAATCTTTATCAATTCTTTCATCAATTAAGACTTTAACTTCTTTTCCGACATTATTAGCAAACTTTTCTAGATAACCAAAAAAAAGTAAGTTCAAACTTTCCAAAAGACCACTGGTATATATAATTTCTTGATCATCTAAC
>USBW01000170.1 GCA_900553045.1 uncultured Mycoplasmatota bacterium
AACAGGTAGTAAGAAAAATGTTGGAATTAAATGCAGGTCAGAAACCCGTTACATCTACCCATCAATATGAATTATTATATCTTCATTTTTTTAATAATGAAAAGATACAAATTCCAGAAGGAATGCAATTAATTCGTGTAAGAGATCCTTATTTTTTTTCTATACGTAGAGGAAGAAATAAATTAGGGCAGTTTTTACTATCATCTGTGATTATAGCTTATCAGTCATTTATTAAAAGAAAGCCTTTAAGAGTACAAACAGCTAATGAGGTAAGGGTTGATGATGACAATGATGATGATATACAAAATTTCTTTAATCCTGATAATCTCAATTCTTTCTTAAAATACATGTATATAGCTGATTCTATTTTATGTAACCAGGATACAAAACATCTAGCTTGGTATGGCAAAGATACAACTTTAAGTGGGATTTATGCGGCTTTGGGTCAATATATGTATGAAAATGGCAATGAATTAGAATGGGATAAGTTAGATTATATATTAAACAATAAAGTAAAAAAAATGCATTTTAATGTAGATCAATTTGAAGAAGCGTATAACAGATTATCAAGTATTAAAACTAATGTTGGATATGCTGTTAGAAAAGCTATCTATAAATTTACATTAAATGCTTTGCAATCTCATCCTGTGTCTTGGTACGAATGTTTGATAAATAAAGATAGTGAATTATGAAACGTAAAGATTTATATGTAGAAATATATAATACCGTATTAACTGAGGTACATATTGCAGATAGAGATACTTTAACAGAAATACTTGAAAGTCTTTCTATTTATAAATTTACAGACGCTTTTTCTTCATTATTACCATCGTTGAACGGTGATAAAAGTTATCTTAAGAATTTCGTTGAAAAGATAAAAGATTGTAGTAATGATCCTAATATTGACTTAGAAGAAGAAATAGACAATCCATTTGATTTTGCTTCTTTTGAAATGGTTGAAGCTTCAAGAAAAGTTCATTTGCATAAATTTTATCATTATAATATTGATTGCATAATTGTTACATCTAAATGTTTGTACTATGACAATAGTAAAAAATTTACTGATGCTATATTATGGGAAGCAATAGAAAAACTTTGGAAAAATATATTGGATGCAAGACTATCAAAAAATAATTTTTTTTCTTCTCTAAAGAATTTAGATGATGATCATTTCTTTATATTAAAAACAGCTGTTATTACAGCTACTGATAGTTGGAGAATTTATTCTGAAGCATATTTTGAAAAAGTTATAAATAACGATATACTTATTCCTGAAGAATTAAAATATATCGATTCTGCTTTATGCACAGGACTTTCTCCGGATTGGAATAATTCATATGAGCAATATCATGACTCTTTCAATATAATTGCAGATATGCGAAATGCAAACGACTTACTTACTCGATTTTTAAAAATGTATCAAGTACTTGAATTCTTTACATTTAGATTAAAATTGATTCCTTTGACAAAAGGACAAGCTACAAGAAACTCTTTTATATCTAATGTTAGGCATACTGTAGATACTATATCTAAAGGAGAATTGAAGTCATTACAAGATTTATTTGCGAAAGTATTTAATAGTATTCACAACACTGAAGTTAAGAATCTTGTAGAACCCATTCAAACTAATAATATAAAACTAAGTAAATATCTTAATCAAACCTTAACTAGGCAAATAAAATCCATACTTGGCCTAACAAATCAGAATATTTCTAATCCAAGTAATGTGGCTGAATTAATATATAAGATACGATGTTGTATCGTTCATAGTAAAGAAAGCGAAATACATTTCACACCTAATAATATTTCGGAATACAAAGATTTAATACCTGTAATGAGAGTACTTATAAAAGTAATACAAAATAGTATTGTAGAAACAATTAATAATAGTGGAAAAAAGGATTTAGAATTTCAAAGTGAGTCAATGCTTTTGTATTGATTAGAATTTATAGAAAAGAATTATAACTGAATATAAGATAAATTCCTTAATGTTTTCATGCTAGTATAAATTCGCCTAGTTTAGTAACCCTAAATTGTATAAAATGAACCAATTAATTCATGAACGGAGTTTTGTGAATTAGTTGGTTTATGTCACTTTAGGTCTTTTCACCTATAATAAAGTTTGACGACAAAAACAGAAGAAATCACTATTTAAAATACAAAAATATTTTCTTTTATAACTTAAATTCGTATCTGTTGTTAGTAAAAGCATCCGATAAAGTACACATTGTAGATTCATAAAACAACAAACTCTT
>USBW01000171.1 GCA_900553045.1 uncultured Mycoplasmatota bacterium
TAGCACAAACAATATAGCTTTTTTTAACAGAATAACACTACCTCAATATAATCAAAAATATTAAAATATTACAAAATAACTTTGCATTCAAACTTATAAAAAAGTATTAATTCAAATTTGAAGTGCAATATACTTGCATTAAAAAAGACATATGAATAATCTATAATATCTATTCACAGCAAACAGAAAGGAAAATTCATATGTCTGAAACAAATAATACAATTAAAAAGAACAATTAAACTAAGTTATCTTAAAGCTTTTTAAAATACAGCAAAAAAAGTCGACTCATAAGAATCAACTTCCATCAATAAGTTTTTCGACTTTTTCCAATCTGAGGCGATAGGTATCATCTTTTAAAAATATCAGATAAAAATCGATTTCTTGTAGTGTATGTTAGCTCTGGTTGAGGGAGATTGCAATTCTAAACGAACATATTTTGCATGAGCCCTTGTTTAAATTTACTTAACTCAAATTCTATTTTATTTTCATACTCGATTCTCTCATCACATAATTTTAATATTTTACTAATTTTATTTTGGCTATTTATATCTAGCAAATATATTTTGATTTTTTTCACTTTATCTGCATTTAAATTTGCTTGCGTACCTATAGATACTAATCTGTCATAATAATTATTATTATAAAGAAACTCCAAATAATAATAAATGTACTCAATATTATTTTTTGAATTCACAATCATGCTAAACATAGCTTGACTTGTAGCAAGTTCAATTTTATTTATAGCAATTAATCCATAAGAAGCATACATAGATAATATTATACTATTTTTAGGGACAATCCACGCAGACGAATCCCTAATTCCTTGTTGCGAAATTGATTTTTCTGTTTTCAATATATATTTTCTTTGACTTGTCATATCACTAATACTCAAAAAAGGAATATTTCCATCATAATAATCTTTAATATTTGATGCTGGAGTACCACCGGCTTTACCATACAAAATACAATTTTCAATAGTACCATTAGTTTTTTTATTTTCGAAAAAGAAATTTAATAGTCCTTTTTTAAATAAAGAAGATACTAAAAAACTTATACAAACATGTTTTGCATAAGTCCTTTTTTTAGTTCTTTTATTTTTTTTCTTTTGATTATTTCATATTCTATTTTTCTTTGCAATAAATCCAATATTTTCCCATATCTATTTTGAATATCTATTGTTGGATATAAAATTTTATATTTTGATATTTGTGGGGCAGTCAATTGTGGAACTCCTGTTGATTCTTGTATTAATTTTAGATTGTTAATAGCTTCCTGCATATATATTAAATTAACATTTATTTTAGGAATTAATACTAATAATCTGACTATTGGATAATACTTTCCATTTCTTTTTATTGCTTTACCAATATCGCCTCTACCAGTAACAGTAATTGAATCTTCCTCAATTTTATATATATTACTATATCCAAACAATCCATTCATTTCTAAATTATTCGAATATATTGGATAACAAAAGGAAGTTGTTTTTACAGAAGAAACATTACTTTTTTCTATATCACCACCAGCTTTAATAGAAAAAATTTCATCTATTCTTTTTTTAGAATATTCATTATGGTTATTAAAAATATATTGAGTTTCTAATATTTTGGTAAATAACTTAAGGTCTTCAATTTTCTTAGTTTGAAGTTCAATTTTTTTGTCTAAAAGAAATAATGTATTAGCGATTTTATATTGCTCTTTTTTTGTAGGGATATTTATATTAAGTTTATTTATTGAATCCTTAGAAATACCATAAACTTTAAACCCATTTGCTAATATTCTAATTTGATTATGAATTGTTGGAGAATTAAAATAATAACCTTTGAACATTGGAGCAAATATATTTTCTTTATCTCTAACTAATATAGTATGCAGTCCTGAAACAGTATTACATTTTACATTATCAAGTTCAATAACTTTACCTATGCCATCATAATCCTCAGAAGCATCGGCAAATACGAGGTCTGCATCTTTGCAAAGCTCATATTTATTATTATAATTTATATCTTTTATATATGTTTCAACATCATTTTCAACATTTACAATAGAAGAATATTTTCTATGAATATCACCATAATGAATATTTTTTATCATACCACTATCTGATAATTGATCGCGAGATAATGAATTAGTACTAAAATATTCAAATACATTTTTCAAATTAATTTTTTGCCATTCTTCATTAAATTCTTTAAATCTTAATTTAGGAACATTCATTTTTTCACCACAATTCTAGTCCTTAAGTTTAATA
>USBW01000172.1 GCA_900553045.1 uncultured Mycoplasmatota bacterium
TTATTATAATTTTAAAATTTATAGCTGATGCGATTGGCCTATCAACTGTAGGAGTTCTTTTAGAATATGTCATCATGTGGGGGCCACTTGCTTTGATTATTATTTTCCAACCTGAGATAAGAAATATTTTAGAGCAACTTGGAAGAACTAATCTTTTGGGAAGACATAAAGTCTTGACCGTTGATGAACGCGAAAAATTAGTTTATCAAATTATCCAAGCTGTCGATTACATGAAAAAGGCTCGTATAGGTGCTTTAATTGTCATCGAACGTGATATAAGCTTACAGGATTATATTAATAAATCAATCAATTTATATGCTGACTTATCAAGTGAATTATTAATTTCTATTTTCTTCCCAAATAACCCACTTCATGATGGAGGAGTAATAATTCAAGGCGATAAGATCAGTTGTGCTGGAGCAGTCTTTCCAACTAGCAACAGTTTGAAAATAAATAAAAGATTAGGGACAAGACATCGTGCCGCTTTAGGTATAACCGAAGAGACAGATGCTATTTCTATCGTTGTCTCTGAAGAGACTGGTCGTATTTCTATCGCTGTTAAAGGTGAGTTGTTCTACAACCTTACTTTAGATGATGCAAGAATTCTTCTAATTGATGAATTGCGTCCAAAACAAGATGATTTTGAAGATGAATATGAAGAGGAGGAAGAAAAGAATGAGTAAGAAGAAAAAGTCCTCTAAAAAAGGTAACAGTAGCTTTTTTAAAAATGCTGGAAAAGCTATTTGTAATTTTTTCAAAAAAGTCTACCAATTAATCGATCGCTTTATCATTACGCCAGTAACTAAATTTTTACTGATGATAATGTCGATATTTAAACGAAATAGTAAACCATTAGATCGTTTGTTTAATAATAAAGCTTTCTTAATAACATTTTCTTTAATTTTATCTTTAGGAGTTTTCTATATATTTGATCATATGACTGACAGTATTGTTAACCAATCTGCTGAAATTTTGACCAATATTCCAGTAAGAGTAATTAATGGTAGTGAAGATTATGTCGTAGAAGGACTTCCTGAGACAGTTGATGTTACCTTAATTGGTAAGACTTCATATCTTTATTTAGCAAAACAGTACGCTTCTGATGAGGTTATTGTCGATTTGAAAGGTAAAACTCCAAGAGACGAACCTTATACAGTAGAACTCAAATATATGGGTTCTGTACCATCAGTCGAATATAAACTTGACCATGCAACAGCTGAAATTCACATTTATGAAAAAATGTCTGAGGCTAGAACTATTAGTCAAGAGGTAGTAAACTTAGACAAGATTGACTCAAGATATATTATTTCCGATATTGAATTTGATCGTGAAGAAGTCTATATTCAGGGTCCAGCTTATAGAATAGAACAAGTTGCTACAGTTAAAGCTTTAGTAGATGTTACTAAAATAAATAATTTAACTAGTGGTACGGTTAAAAAAGATGATATTCCTCTAATTGCTTACGATGCTAACGGTGAGCGGGTAGATATCGATATTGTTCCAAGTACAATTTCTGCTGATATTACCATAAAATCACCAAGTAAAGAAGTTCCATTTAGAGTTGAACCAGTCGGTGATGTCGTCTTCGGTAAAGCTATTGATTCAATCGAATTAGATAAGAGTACTGTAACAATTTATGGTGATGAAGCAACCCTTGCTGAAATTGACTATCTTCCAGTAAAAATAGATGTTAGCAATATGGATAGTAATCGTAACCTTAACATTAACGTAACTAAACCAAGTGGTGTTAGAAGCATGAGTGTTAATACTTTAGCGGTTAAAGTAACCCTTGATGATATCCAAGAGAAAGTAATTACTGATGTTAATATAACTACTAGAAATTTAGCTAACGGTTATATCGCCAAAGCAACTTCTAGAGAAGACAGTATGATTACTGTTATAGTCAAAGGAACTGAGAGAAACCTAGAAGCAATTACTAAAGATAATATCCAAGCTTATGTTGACTTACAAGGACTTCAAGCAGGTACTCACAATGTTCAGGTCAATGTAACTGGTGATGATTTGAAACTTTCATATGTAGCTCAAAAAGAAACTGTTACAATTGAGATCAGCAGTCAATAAAAAAAGCTCAAGAGTTTTGAAGACTCTTGAGTTTTTTATATTAAAATAATTATTTAACATCAAAATCTTGAATAAGCAACCCGATATTGATAATACCAGCAATACCAACTAACGTATAAACTATACGAGTTAATACAGTAGCGTCACCAAATAAGGCA
>USBW01000173.1 GCA_900553045.1 uncultured Mycoplasmatota bacterium
AAAGAAATAATAAAGTTTTAGATAAAATAGTTGAACATTTTGGGATAGAAATTTATAAGAATATAGATTATAAATGTCAACTTAATATTGTAACTTTTTGATCATTTAAGAATGTAGGTTTTAGTGATCTTCAAAATTAAAATGATCTTTTAGTCTATATGAATTTCCAGTGATTGAAACTACGTGAGCGTGATGAAGTACTCTATCTAAAATAGCATTAGCAATTATTGGATCATAAAAAACTTCATCCCAAGCATTAAAATTTATATTAGTAGTTATAATAGTACTTTTCTTTTCGTATCTCATATCTATTAATTGAAAGAATAATTTTGAATCCTCCTTATCTATTGGTAAATATCCAAGCTCATCTATGATAAGAAGTTTATATTTACTAAAATGCTTAAGTCTAGAGTCTAGTCTATTTTCTAAATTAGCTCTTTTTAGCTGTTGTAATAAATCATTACATTTAATAAAGTATGTACTATATCTTCGCTTCGCGGTAGCGATACCGATAGAAGTCGCTAAGTGAGTTTTACCAACACCGCTAGTTCCTAAAAATACAATATTTTCTTTAGCTTCTAAGAAGCGTAACGATTCAAAGTCTAATATTTGATTTTTATTTATACCAGGCTGAAAATCAAAGTCAAAATCTTTAATTTCTTTTGTATGTGGAAATGCCCCTACTTTAACCATAGATTTAATCATATTTGCTTCTTTACAGTCTATTTCATGAGATGTAAGTTTTATAAGAGTATCAACAAAAGACAAATTATTTTTGGTTGCAAAATTAATAACTTCATCTAAATGAGTAATCATTTGTTTTAATTTTAGATATTCTAGATTTTTAATTAATTGTATGTATGCACTATTAGTTACCATATATTTCTCCTATCATTCTTAAATTATTTTTAGCAATTTCATTCATTTCATAGTTATTATTTTTAAATGTTAAAGAACTTATCTGCAAGTAATGACTATCATGATAATTTAATTTTTGATTTTTGATTTCGTGAATAGTAACTAAATTTGTGTTATAATACAAATGTAGTTGATTATCATATACTTGTAGTTTTAGTTTTTTGCCTATATATTCTGGTGGTACAGAATATTGATTAGATTTATAAGAAATCATACTCTGGCGATTAACTTTAACACTTGTAGTGATGATGTTATAACGATTTCTTATTTGTTCTGTGGGAAGCTCAAGTAAGAAATCTTTTTCTTTTTCTAAATGTAATACTGGAATTTTACCAGTTGATGTATGGCATGTACTATTAATTCTGTTATTAAGTTTTGAAACTAATTCATGCAATTCATCAATATTTAGAGTTCCATTATAAGCTCTAATTTCATCTAATAGTTTCATAGGAGCCTCTACTTTAGCTTTTGTATTCGGTCTACCTGCTATGCAGGGACGGACTTTAAATCCATAATCATCAGCAAATTGTTGAAACTTATTATTTGTTTTTCCGTTGCGATAAGCTGTTCTTGGCTCATCCATAACAGTCTTCATATTATCTGTTAATACCTCTTTAGGAACACCACCAAAGGCTTCAAAAGATTCATTTAAAAATGAAAATAATATATCTTGTGTTTTTTCTAAAGATAATTTATAAACTCTGAACCGTGAATACGAAAGTATTAGAACAAAAATATTTATGTTAATGACTTCTCCATTACTTAAAACAAAGTCTATATTTTCTTTCCAATCTAATTGTGCTTGCTGACCCTTATCAGTTTCAAACCTCATACTAGAGTTATTAGATATATAACCTTTCTTTCTGCGTTTAAAATAATCATTAAACTCAGGATTATTAGATATGTATCTTCTAAACGAAGATTGTGCGCAGTCTAATCCATGGTTGTCTTTGAGATATTGCCATAGAACACGTTTATAATAGAATACTTGAATTGACTCTTCACTTAGTAGAGATCTGATTATAGGTTTAAAGTTATCTATTGTAGATTTTCTATTTCGAGTTATTGGTTTAACATATCCATTTAAATATTTTCCTACGGTTCGGACGTCTACGCCAAGTTCTCTTGCAATTTGGCTCTTGTTCACTTTCAAATTATTTACCTCCATAAGTAACTTTAATTTATGAAGATCTTCTAAACTATTAATTTTAATTTCTGTATTAACACTTATTTTATAAATCATAATTACCTCCAAATTCTCAATAGTAATTATAATTTATAAATCATTTTATTACATTCTTAAATGATCATTTAT
>USBW01000174.1 GCA_900553045.1 uncultured Mycoplasmatota bacterium
GGAACTAAAGATGCTATTATCCGTTTGGACATGTCAGAATATAGCGACCGCACAGCCGTTTCTAAATTGATTGGTACAACAGCTGGTTATGTTGGTTATGATGAAGGAGGTCAGCTTACTGAAGCAGTAAGACGTAATCCTTATAGTATTGTCTTATTTGACGAAATTGAAAAAGCTCATCGTGATGTTTTCAATATCTTACTACAGATTCTTGATGATGGCAGAATTACTGATTCTCAAGGAAGAACAGTTGATTTTAAAAATACGATCATTATTATGACTTCTAATTTGGGTAGTGAGTACATTTTGGACAATGCTAGCAATAGTGAAGAGTTAATAAAAGAAGAACTTCGTAAAACTTTCCGTCCAGAGTTTATTAATCGTATCGATGAGATAGTTGTTTTCCATTCATTGAGCAAACAAACTGTTTATGAAATTTTAGATAAGATTATTAAAGAAACAGAAAATAGACTTAGTGATTCTCATATAAAAATAAGTTTGACTGAGCAAGCCAAAGAGTACGTTATTGATAACTCTTATGATGAACAGTATGGTGCAAGACCTATTAAACGTTATGTTACTAAGTATATTGATACGATGTTAGCTGAAGAAATTCTAAATGAAAACGTCAAGTTTGGTCAAGAAATAATTATTGACGTCAAAAATGATCAATTTTACATTAAAAAAAGCAGTTAAGTTGTTTAAACTGCTTTTTTTGTTTATACTAATATTAAGTTAGGAAGGAGCTTTTGTCTTATGTTGAAGAGATTTTTGCCGTTTTTTGTAATCGGTCTATGTTTACTAATTGTGACAGGCTGTGAAGAAGTAAAGGTGACTAAATGTGTCTCTTTAGAAGATGCAGGCAGTTATCAGATAACTAAAGAGTATGTCGTCCATTCTAGAAAAGAAAAAGCGATTCGTTATATTATTAATACGACAATTACTTCAGATGATGCAAGTATTTTGGATTCTTTTAGGACTTCTTATGAAGCGACTAAGGATACTTTAGAAACATATGAAGGAATCAGTATTACTTTGGAAATGGAAGATAATGAGTTTAGAGTTAAAGAGCTTTATGAATATAATGATATGGATCTAGCTAAATATGCCCTTGATTTTCCTTCTGAAACTTATATTAATGGAGAAGAAGTAAAAGAAGATGATTTATTTTCTTTTCTTAATTCTAAGGGACTAACTTGTGAAGAAGTTCCAATGACATAGTTTTTATGGCAATTTAAAACTTCGTTTTGATTACGAAGTTTTTTTATTTTTATTGTGGAATTATTAGAGTTTGGCCAATTTGTAAGATAAGATTTGGTAAATTATTACGGGAAATTATTTGGTTGATCGTTGTGCCAAAACGCCTTGCGATCGAGTAAAGGGTATCACCTTTTTGAACAACATAAGTGATAGGTTCATTCTCATCTAAATCAGGATCTGGGGTAACTGATGGTACATCTTTAGCTGGAATAATTAATTGTTGGCCAACTTGGATTATGTTTGAAGTTAGATTGTTGGCTAATTTAATAGCATCGACAGTAGTGTTATATTGACTAGCTATTGAGTAAAGGCTATCGCCTCTTTTGACAATATAAACATTACCTGAAGAGCTTGTACCTGTCTGTGGCACTTTTAAGACTTGGCCAATTTGCAGTAGGTCAGTTGTAAGGTTATTCAACTGCCTTAAGGTTGCTACAGTAGTTCCATATTTTTGAGCAATGGAATAAAGACTATCGCCTCTTTGAACGACATAAGTAGTCGTATTAGTTGGAGTCTCCTCTCCTTGAGCAACTGGAATTAGCAAGACTTGACCGATCTGTAATAAATTGCTGGTTAATTTATTTAAAGCTTTTAAATCATTTAAACTTACTCCGAATTTGTTAGCTATCCCATAAAGAGTGTCACCACTTTTAACCACATAACTGCCAGTATCTTCTGAGATGTCGGGTTGATTAGGATTACTGTATGGCACACCGGCGTATTCAGCAACTGCTTTTACTACTGCCTCAACATAATCAAGTAAATTGTTTTTTAACTTATTAACATCACTAGCATTGTCAATAAATCCGTATTCGATCAATAAAGATGTTGTATTAGGTGTTAAACGTTGTATATAGTAATAATCTTTTGATGGATCCTCAGGAAGGGTCCTTTGATAGATCTTTCTTTTTTTCTGACCAGCGTTACCTATTTCATCTAAGATTGCTTGGGC
>USBW01000175.1 GCA_900553045.1 uncultured Mycoplasmatota bacterium
TAAGTTGTTAGGATTTAAATCTCTATTTTGATTTTGCAATGCTAAAGCAAGTAAAATTATGCTAGCTAGTATAAGCCCTAAAGCTAAATAAAGGTACTTCTTTGTCTTTTTCTCTGCTAACTTGATAACTTCGTCCATTAAACCACCTCTTTTTAAATATATTATAATTATCATATTATATTTAGTTTTATTTGACAACATTAAAAGAACAAAAAAATAAGCAAACTTGACTATCCTTAAGTCACCTAAGGATTTTTTTCTATTTCACTGAAACACAGGTATTTTACGCATAAACCAGTCAACTGTTTCATTTGATCACGATAAAATTTTATTGTTCATCCCCTAATTGACAAACATATTTTATTAAACATACGTACATATAGTCAAGTGTTTTTTCAAAAAGCATTACTTTTCTTATAGATAAAAAAAAGAACAGTTTAATTCTGGTTATGCTGTTCTTTCTTATAAAAAAGTTTTATAAAACTTCAATTTCTTCTTGGTCGTTTGGTTTATTTTCTTTTGCTTCTTCTTTCTTAGGCGTCTCTTTCTTTTTATTGATTTTTAGTTCTTTAGTAATTTCTAGCAATTCTTCAATACTATTATCGTCTTTAGGGTTAGAATGTTGATATAATGGTTTCCTTACATCATCGTTAAACTCTAGATTAACATTTTCTAAAGGTTTTGCCCCACCATAAATCACTCTTTCTTCTTTTGATTCTTCCTCTTCTGCTTGTTCTTGAACTTGTTTATTTTCATCAATAGATGTAGCAGGAGGCTCTTCAAGTTTTTCTTCTTCGATGAACGGTTCATCTTTTAGTTCGATATAATCATGCTCTACTTCTTTCTCATAAGGAGCAATCATATCAACAGTTTCTGTCTCAACTACGGTAGCTTCTTTTTGTTCTTGATCTTCTTTAATTTCTTCTAAAGGTTTTATATCTTCAGTAGAATTAACAGCCTCTTTAGCAGTTGGTTCTTTAACTGTCGGTGTATTTTCTTGAACTGGCTCTTCTTGTTTAATAAAAGTTACCTCTTCTTCGCCTAATAGCTGATCTTCCAAGTCATAATCTTCTTCTTGTTCTTCATCAATTTCATGATTTCTTAAATATTCCTCTTTGCCAACATTTCTATAAGCAAAAATACCAATTATTATAGCTAATAATAGTAGTACTACTCCAATTAAAATTAATATGCCTGGAAAACTAAAAAATAAGTTTAAATCCATTTTACCATCTCCTCTTATTCTATATAATATCATAGCAAAAAAAATAAGTTATTGCAATATTTTATTCCTCAATAAAATATTATTTACTTATTTCTTTTTTATGCAAAATAAAATTTTATTAAATGAAAAATAATTATATTATTTTATGATAATTTCGCAGCAATTTTGAAAATCACAACATTTCAATACTTTATTTAAAGTAGCAAAATCCATAGTTTTAATATCATTAATACGCTGATTTTTAAATTCTTTATAGTCTAAAATATCATCTAAAATATTATATAGACAAGCTTGTAAACTATCCATAATTCTTACTTCTGAAGCTATCCAAGTTTTTTTAATTCGCACAAAGTCATCCTTTTTTAAAACAATATTTTTTAGATATTCAGTAAGCTCCTTCCCTAATTTTTCAGGCTCGTTGCTCGTCGCATAAAACTCAAGGACATAATGTGTATCTGTTTTAGTAATTTGATGGCTTAAGGATAAAAATAAATGGTTTGATAAAAGATACTCTCTAAAATCTGAAGCACTGCCAAGGCTTAGAGCAATAATCATAAACAAATAGTGATCTAAAATACTTTCTTCAAGGTTTAGTTTTTTAAAACGTTCTTGATTGATTTTAATACTGTAACCTATTCTTGGAACTTCTTTATTTAGCACGATAACCTCTTGTTTTTTTAAAACATTATCCGGTTCTTTAACAGTAATTTTAGAAACTTTTTCCTTAGGATTTTTAAAATCTTTTAATTCTTCTTTGATCAAGTTATAAGTTTCATTAAGGGGGAAATTACCAACTATTATTAAAAACATATTATCTGGGCGATAAAATGCTCGATAACAAAGCTCTAAGTCTTCTTTTGTAATTTTTTTAATATCTTCATCATATTCAACCATTGTTCGCTTACTTTGTGTTTTACGATTTGCTAAAATAGCATCTGCATATTTTAAATGTAATTTTTT
>USBW01000176.1 GCA_900553045.1 uncultured Mycoplasmatota bacterium
TCATATTTTTATGATCGCGGTAAATTCTTATATCTTCATAATATAAAACTGCTCTACTGCAACCCATAGCACGCAAGAAATCACCAATTTTTTCTGACTCTTTAACATAGACCATATAACCTTTATCCCGGCGAATAATCTTCGCAAAAATATAAAGTTGCTCTAAAAGTTGTAAGATAAAAACTGCTTCGCTTTCATTTTTTAATAAAAACTCTAAATGATAATTGCTAGTCTTAGGGTCATTAATACTGCCAGTTGCTAAAAAAGCTCCAGTTAAATAAGCACGAACAAGATCTTCAGAATCTACAAAATAAGAAGGTAATTTATAAAGATAAAGACCTTTCTCATCAAAAACCATAAGTTTCTCTAATATTTCTGAAATTTTTTCATCAATAGTCAACTGAAAAATAGTTCTAGAATGAAAAGTGCTCTTACCAACCGGCAATATTTCAGGACTGACATCAAACAAAGAGCGAAATAAGGAAAATAAAAGACGGACAATTTTAGGATTCTCTACCTGTAATTTTAATTTTTCATCTTCTAAAAGATAATCATTTCTAACAAAAGCCGATAGCAAAACTAAAGCTTCCATATTAGTATAAGAAAGAGTTGAAACCTCATTTTTAACATCCAGTGCAAAAGACATTTTTACCACCTACCTCACGATCTCATTAAATAACAAAGTAGCTAACTTCATAACATCGTGTCTAATTACATTATTTTCAATTACCAGCATATCTTCAATGACTAACTTCGTATTCTTAATATTATTAGGATCTACTATCACTAGATCTTTTTGCTCACTATTAGCATATTTATCAACAATTTTTTTAGGGATCTTAGTTTTGGAAGCCACTACCACATCTACTTTATGTGTACCTAAATAACTATTTAAAACATTAACATGGTCTGATACTTTAAAATCATCTGTCTCCCCTGGTTGCGTGACAGCATTACAAGTATAAATAATTTTTGCTTTACTAGCATCTAATGCTTTAATAACGTCTTTAGCTAATAAATGAGGAATAATACTTGTAAAAAGACTACCCATACTAAAGATAATAACGTCAGCTTCTTTAATAGAAGTTAAAACTTCATCAAGAACTTTTGGCTCTTGTTTATAAAAAAGACGGCAATATCTTTTATGATATTTAGTTATCTCTTCTTCCCCTTCAACGATTTCATGATCGACTGTCTCGCCCACTAAAACTAAATTATCCTCACTAAGCGGCAAAACTTTATGACGAATATTTAAAAAACGTGATAATACCTCAATACTATCTTTTAAAGAATGACACATCTGATACATTCCAACCATGATTAAATTACCAATAGGATGACCATTTAAATCACTATAGGTATTAAAGCGATAAGCTAACAAATTTTTTATTTCCTCACTAACATTAGATAGACTAATAATAACTTTTCTTATATCCCCCATCGCTGGCATCGAAAACTCTTCGCGGAGTTTACCGGTTGAAGAACCGTTATCCGAAACGGCAATAACAGCTGTAATATCCACAGGAAATAACTTTAAGCCGGATAAAAGTTGGGTTATTCCTGTTCCACCACCAAAGACAACAATCTTTTTATTCACATTATCCCTCTTCTTAAAATCTTAATTAATTATAGCACATTAAACTTTTCTTTGCCTATTACTATCCTGTTGATAGTTTTCTAAAAAAACATAAGCTTTAAGCCATAATTCTTCCTGAGAAAGAGCTTCCTTCTTTTCTGAAGCACTAATTCTACACTCCTCTAGAAAATCTAAAAGATAAGAATAAGAAGTAGCAAAATTTTCCAAAGAACTAACATAGTAAGAATTACCTAGCCGATGTCTTGAAATGATTACTGTTTTAGGATCTTTTAAAATGTTAATCGAACTATTATTAGCTTTAGCTAGTTCTAAAGGACAAAGAACATTATAATTGTAATTATCAAAAAGTAAGTCTTTTTCAATATAAGTCCCTTCTATAGCATTTAGCAAATACAAAAGTATTTTACTGATAACTCTAGTATCTACAAAGAACAAAGTATTCTTAGAAGAAGATTCAATATAATTAAAGCTTTGTTCTTCTTTAGTTAGAAACTGTTTTAATTTCTTTAAAAACTGTAAATTCATATTATGCCTCCAAATTTCTTAAAAAATTAAAATCCAATATATTATATG
>USBW01000177.1 GCA_900553045.1 uncultured Mycoplasmatota bacterium
AATAATAGCAATGAGGAGTAAATATGAAAAAGAAAAAAATAATAATTTTAAGTATTGCAATAATTGGGCTTTTATTGGTAGTGACTGGAGTTACTTACAGCATTTTGTCCTTTAGAGTAGAAGGTAATGAAGTAAATATTGTCAAAGCAGGAATTTTGAAAATTGACATAGCAGGTAATAACCCTGTAACTTTGCAAGAGGCCTATCCAATATCGACTGATAAAGGGATGGAAGGAGAACCTTACACTTTTACTGTCTCTAATACTGGGGACATTGATGCTGTATATAGAATTTATCTTGATGATGTAGAATTAGATGCTGGTATTGAAAGATTAAGTGATAGTTCCATCAGATATAGTTTAACGAAAGATGATAAATATTTAACTGATACAGTAGCTGACCTTTTATCTAGCCGTGAAGATCGGATCATTGACAATGGTGCAATCTACCCCGGAGAAACTTTTAACTATGAACTTAAAATGTGGATCGATGAGGATGTTGGTAATGAAGAACAGGGCAAAGCTTTCAAAGGTAAGATAAGAATTGAAGGCGAGCAATTGGTCAATAATACTTGCTTTACTGTAAGCAATAATACTATTACTGATTACTCTAATTGTTGCAGCAAAGATGTCATTATTCCAAGTAAAATCAATGGCGTTACAATTACGACGATTGGGCGTTCAGCTTTTAGTAGTAATGATTTAGCAAGTGTTGTTTTTCCTAATACACTAACTACTATTGGTCGATCTGCTTTTGCTTATAATAACTTGACTCATCTTGATATACCGTCAAGCATTACTTCGATTGATTTTGGTGCTTTTAATAATAATCAACCACCAGATGACGAGGCTTTCATCTACGCAAGAAGAAGTGATGGAAGTGAGGATAAAACAACTATCGTCAGTTATGGTGGAGCAAAAAAAGAAAATGTAGTAGTTCCTGATGGTGTTACTACTATAAATGGTGGTTCTTTTAGCGGCGTTGGTCTTATTTCGATTACTTTTCCTGATAGTCTTACTACTATTAATAGTCAGGCATTTAGAAGTAACCAGCTTATTAGTTTGGAAATTCCATCAAGTGTCACTTATATTGGAGCTAACACGTTTAATAACAACCAACTTCCTGATGAAGACGCTTTTATTTACAAAAGAAATGATGATGGAAGTGTTGATTATACAACTTTGATAAGTTATGGTGGTGCTAAACGTGATAATGTTGTTATCCCTGAAGGAGTAGAAACTATTACTGCTGCTTTTAAGTGGATTGATGTTACTAGTGTAGTTATGCCTTCAACTTTAAAAAGGATTGATGGGGAGGCTTTTGCTCAATGTAATCTTACAACTTTAGAGATTCCATCAAGTGTTACTTATATAGGACCAGGTTCTTTTAGAAATAATGACTTACCTGAAGATGAGGCTTTCATCTATCAACGTAAAAGTGATGGTAGCATAGATTATACCAATCTAATTAGTTATGGTGGAACTAACACTGGTACTATTGTAGTTCCTGATACTGTGGAAACGATTGGCTCAAGAACTTTTTATACTGTACCTGCTAGAGAAATTGTTATTACGCCTAATGTTAAAACAATTGAGGCTAACGCTTTGTATAAAGATAGTAGTAGTCGCACTCTTACTAAAGTTACTAATCAAACAGGCAGATCTTTTGACTGGGGTTTAATAATTAATGGTACCAGCGGTTATAACTTTGTGACTGGGACTGTTTATAATCAATACGGTAATGTCGAAGTGGTAAGTTAAGTAAAGTTAATTTGCTTAACCGTCAAATTATTTATAGAATGTTGCTTTACTAAATTTTTTTTGATATACTCAATTTGAATGTAGAAAGGAAGTAATTTATGAGAGCAAATATTGGTGTTGTATTTGGCGGAAAAAGTGTCGAACACGAAATAAGTATTATTAGTGCTATCGAGGTAATGAATTACTTAGACAGTAATAAATATAATGTTATTCCTATTTATGTTGATAAAGAAAATACTTGGTATACTGGAATGCACTTAAAAGATATTTTACATTATCGTGATATTGATTTAGTTAAGCGTTATGCTACTAAAGTATCGTTAGTTAAAGATGACAAAAGAATTCTTTTAAGAAAAATTAACTTTCCTAAAAAAGATTTACATATTTTAGATCTAATTATTCCTAT
>USBW01000178.1 GCA_900553045.1 uncultured Mycoplasmatota bacterium
TGGATACCCGAATTTGAGAATAAGCCTTGCAACCAGTCGAACAAGAAGGTATAATAAACTTATCTGAATTTTTTAATCCACGCCCTACCGGTGCAAATATTCTTATAACCGCCTGAGTACCAAGTTCTTTATTTAATTCTAAAAAACCTTTTTTTAACTCTTTATTATAATCACTAATAACCATAGATAAGTAAATTTCATCAAATCCTCGCTCTTTTAATAAGTTAATACTTCGAATAACTTTATTAAATACACCTTTTCCCCTAATTTCACTACATGAATCTTCATCTATACCATCTATACTAATATCTAAACGATTTACATTAGCAATAAGTCTATCTACATTAGCTTCATTAATTAATGTAGCATTTGTTGCAATATCAATTTTTCCTTTATAATTTTTTCGTGTATAATCTAAAATTTCCCAGAAATCACTTCTAACCATAGGTTCTCCACCAGAGAACACTAATTTAGGAATACCATACACCTCTATTTTATCTATTACTTTTTTTAGTTCTTCAAAACTTAATATTCTTTTATACTCGCTAATAAAATCAGCATCTACACAACAATGCTTACATTTCAAATTGCATTGATTTGTCAAATTTATATAAATAGTATCTACTTTTTCATCAATATTTAAATTGTTATCTAACAATTTCATTTTATATAATATTCTTATCAAGTTATCTATATAGACTCTATCTTCTCTATCCTCTATACACTTCAATAATTCCTCTGAATTTAATTTATTATAAATGCCTCGCTCTATTATACTAATACATTCTTTTGAAATTTTAATCCATTCTCCAGAATCTCTATTGGTCAATATTACTCTATTTCCTCGTTCTAGTTTCCTATAGTTTTCACTAAATTTCAAACATATCCCCATATATTCTCCCTCTAATCACTTATATTTATAAATATGAGTTTACCAGTGTATCTTCTACCTTGTGTATAAATTGCACTAGACTTATCCTTAGAAATAATTTTAGTTATAATGATTCCATTCACATATTATTTAGATACTATAACTATTATTTCTCCTAATTCAATAAGATTTTTCCCCTATTTTAATTAAATAATCTCAAATACTTATTTCTGCCATCTGTAATAATTCATATACATATACATTTCCATTTAATCTTTTGTCTTTATTGTCATAATTTTCACCTCAGTATTCCTATAAGTTAATATAAATATTCCTATATATAAGTATTTATATTTTAATGTAAATAAACTTTTCCAACTCCCAATTTGTTTATTTCTTATATTGTACCAAAATTTATATTTATTGTAAATAAATACCTTATTTAATTTTTAAACGATTAAAGTATTCTTTTAATATTACTTATTTAATACATCTTCATCATATATAAATAAGCATCCTCTAGTGTTACTTCTGCTCTTATACAATCTATTCTAGGTTTTTCTTCTGATATAATTTTAGTCATTATCTTACCATCTACATATTGTTTAGACGATATTGTTGCATATCTAGATAACTCTAATATTTCTTTTTCATTTGTTATTAAACAATTCCATACATGATTTTCTGCATTATTTAACAATTCGCTTATTTCTCCATTAAATATTAAATTACCTTTCTGCATAATCCCTAATTTATTGCATGTAGATGCTATATCTTCAATTACATGTGTTGAAAAGATAACAGTTCTTGTTTCTCCAAAATCAACTAATAAGTTCCTAATTTTTATCCTTTCTTCTGGATCTAATCCTGTTGTAGGTTCATCTACAATTAGAATTGGTGGTTCATTTAATAAAGCTTGAACTAAACCAACTCTTCTTTTCATTCCACCAGAAAGTTGTTTATTCTTCTTATTCTGTTTATCTATCAACCCTGTTTTTTCTAAATAATAATCTATTCTATCTTTGCATATGTTTTTTGGTATTCCTGACCATAAGGATGAAGTGGGCAGCGGCGCCTATGATCCGGAGGGAATTGTTCAGAGAGCTCTTCGCATTGCAAAAGAGAAATTTCCGGAGCTTTATTATGTAACAGATGTATGTATGTGTGAGTACACTTCCCATGGCCATTGCGGCGTTCTCTGCGGTCATGATGTGGATAATGACAAGACACTGGAGCTTCTTGCAAAAACAGCACTTTCCCACGTAGAGGCAGGAGCGGAT
>USBW01000179.1 GCA_900553045.1 uncultured Mycoplasmatota bacterium
AAAAATAGATGATAATAACAGATATATTTATGTAAATCCGTATGGAGAAAGATCTGAGCAATCTGCTAAGTATACAGAATATGTTTTTCATATAATGGGAATTGTTTACAAAAATAAGAGATACTATGAATTAACAGCTGTATCAAAGGTATAGAGAGATGATGTTGGTTATAAAAAATAATAAAGAAGAAAAAATGAGTTAAAATATAAAAGGTCTTCTTTAAGAAAACTTTTAAAACAAATAATAATCGCCATAATTATTTATGTGCTTTCAAGGCATCTGGTTTTTATAAACCTAAAAAAAGAATTTTGTTTTTAGCAAATTAGAACATTCCTGAAATTGTAGATGAAAGTGAAGATATTATTGTTAAATTAACCTGCAATCCTCAACAGAGTAGAGCATATACAAGGTTAAAATAAAGAATAAGTGAATTGGAGGTAAATAATGAATAGTATATTTGAGGTGAAAAACTGTTCGTGTGTTGAACAAAATGTTGATGTTATAGTAAATGCTGCAAATAAAAATTTAATATCAGGTGGAGGAATATGTGGCGCAATTTATAAAAAAGCAGGATATTCTAATTTAAATGAAGTATGTAGAAAAATCAAAACGCCGTTAAATGATGGCGATGCTGTAATTACTCCTGCATTTGATATTAAGAATGCAAAATATATAATTCATGCTGTAGGGCCTAATTTTTGGCATGACCCTAATGCTTTTAATGAATTGTTTGATGCATATTATAATTCGTTAGTATTATTAAAAGATAATGAGCTTCATAGTATTGCTTTTCCTTTAATTAGTGCAGGCATTTATGGAGGCCATTTAGAAAATCCTGTAGCAGTATCAACTAAACAATGTATTATGGCTTATAATAAATTTGTTGAAGATTTTCCGAATTACAATATTCACGTATTACTATGTGCTTATACTAAAGAAGAATTTGATAAAGTAAATAACCTAATTGATAAATAAAGATAAAAATGGCTTTTAAAAGTAAGGAGTTTATAATGAGAAAAATTAATTATAATAAAATTACTGTTAATGAGTTTTTGAAGCTTGATGAAAATAATTTGATGTTAGTCACGAATCCTGGAAGAATGGGCGATGAAGATGGCTCATACTTTATTATGAAAGATGAAGATAAGTTTGTAGCTTACAGAATAAGTGGTTGGATGTATGGAAAAGAAGAGCATGATTCTGTTTCGTTTGATATGATGTGTTCTCATTTTCCTAAATGGAAGGAAGCGTGGAATAATCATGCTAAAGAGGACTATGATGGTAAATATAAGTATGTATATATGGGATTTGGAAATGGATTATGTGTAGACAAAAGAATTTATGAAGAATTTAACAAGTTTCTAGAACTTGTTGTATCTCAAGATCCTAGGTATAAAAGTGAAAGAAAAATACCAGCTTTATATTATAATTCTTGGGAAGAAGCTTTATTGTTATATGTGAATGAAAAGAATATAGAACTTATATAAAGGCGATTGAAAATGAAATGCCCAGTTTGTAACGAAAAACTGGTTGAAATAATTATGGTATGCCAATTTAGGAAGCACAAAAAAACAGAGAAAAAATAAGTATATTTAGGAGGATACAAAGTTTTTATAGAATTAGAATAACCTCAATATCACTGCTATAACTGTAATAACTTTTATAAGGACTTAGTAAATTATGAAAAAGTAACTGATAGTAAGCAAGATGATATTGAATTACCATCTTTTATAAATAAAAAAGACTTAAGTGAAAAATAGCATAACAAATACTTATAAAAGACAATATAAAAGTTACTGGCAATGTTGTTTATAAGATACAGTTATTCTGCATAGCATTATAAAAATCTTAAAAGCAAAGAATTTGGGCGTCAAAAAGTCCATAAATTTAATTGTGATGCTACATATATAATTTTGAAAATGCTTTTAGGAAATATAAATAATATGGTATAATGATGTAGAAATGTTAGGTGAAGTTATATGAGTGAAAAAGATTTAGATTCTAGTATGAATCCTTATCAAGAGAAAATCAAACCTAAAGGTTATATCAAGCAACTACAATGGGATATGGCAATAGGATTGCAACAAGTAGATAATTTAAAACCATCCAAATATCTAGAACAAATTAGTAAAAAAAATGTTT
>USBW01000180.1 GCA_900553045.1 uncultured Mycoplasmatota bacterium
ATTTATTATTGGCTGATCAGACAAATTATATTTGCACCATAACTTACAAATTTCGCCAAAACACTTGTTTTTGAGTAATTTTATGCTAAAATATTGACCAAAGGGAGGTATCTTAAATGATCAAAGAATTTAAAGAGTTCATTTCTCGAGGAAACGTCATCGATTTAGCAGTTGGTGTCATTATGGGTGGTGCTTTTGGTAAAATTGTAACTTCAGTAGTTAACGACTTAATTATGCCATTTATTGGTATAGCTTTAGGAGGTATTGATTTTTCTAATATTACCTTAACTGTTCGCAACGCTGAAATAAGATTCGGTTCGCTAATCCAAAGTATTATTGATTTTCTTATCATCGCAGTTTGTATTTTCATAATTGTTAAAGCAATTAATAAATTACTACCTAAAAAAAATGCTAAAGAAGAAGTCAAAGAAGTTGTTAAAGCTAAAGATGAAAACACAATCTTACTAGAAGAAATAAGAGATTTATTAAAAGAACAGAAGTCACCTAAAACTAAAGAAGTTAAAAAAACTACTAAAAAAAGTTCCAAAACTGAAACTACAGAAAAAGAAGAAAAATAAATTTTGAACTAGTCAACAAAAAGTAGACACAAAAAGGAATGTGATCTACTTTTATTTTATCAGTTCAAAAATAAATTTTCTTTTTTTATTGCAACTTACCATTTTTTAAAAGAAACGCACGATAAATGTTATCTATAAACTCCAAGACCGTCATCTGACCTACTCCATATGGTACTTTAGTAACAAAAGCTTTTTTACTGACATTAATATAATCGACATCGCCACAAACAAGACGTCCTTCTCTTACGATCCCAGCATCAATAATAAGAGCACCTTTTCTAACCATGTCTTTAGTAATAAAATTTTTTTTGCCAACCGCAGTTACCACAATGTCTGCTTTTTTAGTATATTCTTTAATATTTTTAACTTGCGAATGAACTATTCGCACACTAGCATCTTCTTTTAATAAAAGAAAAAACAAAGGAAGACCAATCAGCTCACTACGATTAATAATTACAACGTTCTTGCCCTTTAATGATACATTTAAAAGTTTAAAAATGCGCATGATACCTTTAGCAGTGCAAGGGATCAAACAATCAGAAAAAGAGGCTAAAAGACCTTTATTATATATAGTTAAGCCATCAATATCTTTATCCTTATCGATACTATTGATAATTTTTTCCTTAGCCAAAGTTAAATGTTCTGGAAGAGGCAATTGTAATAAAATACCTGTAATTGAAGGATCTTCATTGGCTTTAGTGATTAAGGTGATCAACTCATCTACCGAAGCATCGCAAGGAAACTTTTCCAAAACATAATCTACCCCGACCTTAGTTAAAGCCTTAATCTTATTTTTTAAATAAACTTTACTGCCAGGATCATCTCCAACTTCAATTATTAAGACTTTACATTTTTCATTTAAAGCTAAAAATTTTGCTTTAAGCAATTCTAATTGTTCTTCTTTATAAGTTTTTAAATCTAATTCCATACCTCACCTACTAAAATCATCATAAAACAAGTTAGATTATTTACTTTTTTAAAGAAAAATTATAAAACGATCTCGCACAGCAAAGCAACTTTTAAAATGTTTTTTATTTATTCATATTAAAAAAGCAAAAACTAAAACTTTTATAAATTAAATTTCTGAAATATCAGCTGTTAACGATGTCATCATAGCAAACATCTGTACGCGTGTCAAGAAAAAATAAAAACATTTCTAGTTTTTCTTTTAACCTCAATTTTCTAGTCCTTAAAAAACTGGAGTATAAAAGCCAAAAAAATTAAAATACTAATAAAGAAAGGAGAAAATATGAAAGACGATTTAGAAATAATCAAACAAATTTATAAAGACGCCGACATGTCTATAGCAAGTTTAACTACTCTTTTAACTGATTTAGAAGATAAGGACAATAAAATTAAAGGTACGATTAAAAATATAAAAGAAGGCTATCAAAGATACAAAGACATGGCTCAAAAAATCTTAAAAAAGGAAAAAGTAGAACTAGAATCTAATAGTTTTATGACTAAAATGATGGCTAATATGGGAATAAAAAAAGAAGTTAAAAGTGACAACAGTGATGCTAGTATTGCTGATA
>USBW01000181.1 GCA_900553045.1 uncultured Mycoplasmatota bacterium
ACTAAAGCGCCAGTCATTTTATCACCAATCTCTGAGTGAACACGGTAAGCAAAATCGATAGGAGTTGCACCCGCCATTAGTTCAAAGACATCACCTTTAGGGGTATAGACATAAACATTGTTGTTTAAGACTTCAGTTTTAACACTGTTTAAAAACTCTTCATCACTCATTTTAGAAGCATTAAGTTCAATAATTGATTTATAAAATTGCAATTTTTTTTCTGTCGTATTCTGCATCTCTAAAGCAGCATTTTTATTTTCTTTATAAGCCCAATGCGAAGCAATACCATTTTCACTTATCTCGTCCATCTCATAGGTTCTAATCTGAATTTCAAATAAGTTACCATCAAGACCAAAGACAGTTGTATGTAAAGATTGATAAAGATTAGTCTTTGGCATAGCAATATAATCTTTAAAGCGCTTAGAAACAGGTTTATACTTAGAATGAATAAGTCCTAAAGCTAAGTAGCACTCTTCTTTTTTATCTACTAAGACACGCATAGCTAAATAATCGTAAATATTAGAGAATGTCTTTCCCTTATCAAGCTTGCGATAAATACTATAAATACTTTTAGCCCGTCCTTTAATTTCATGCTTAATCCCATTTTCATCAAGTAATTCACTTACTTCTTTCATCATTTTATTGACATACATCTCACGCTCTAATTTAGTATTATTAAGACGTTCAACAATGTCATAGTAAACATCAGGCTTTAAATAGCGCAAAGAAAGATCTTCAAGTTCACTTTTGATCCTTTGCATACCTAAACGATGGGCAATTGGTGCTAAAATCTCCAAAGTTTCTTTGGCTTTTTCCTTTTGACTTTCTAAAGGTATCGCATAAAGAGTGCGCATATTGTGCAAACGATCAGCTAATTTTATGATGATAACACGCACATCTTCACTCATGCCAACGATAATTTTTTTATAATAAGTCGTCAAATATTCATTTTCTACTGAAACATTTATCCCATTAATTTTAGTAACCCCATCAACTAATCTTGCGACCACTTCATTAAAGTTTTCTACTAATTCTTCTTTAGTGACCCCTTTAGCCATAATATCGTGGATTAAAGCAGCACAAATAGTATCCCTATCAGCATGGATACCTGTTAAAATAAGAGCTACTGACAAAGGATGATTAATATAATCATCCCCTGTTAAACGTTTTTCTCCACAATGTTTTTCTAGAGCATACAGATATGCTTTTTCAATTAACTTTAATTCCTCATCTTGAATGATGTATGTTTTGACAACGTTTTGTACATCTTCAAAACATAGATTTTGGTTTAATTTTGTCATTTTATCACTTTCCTATGCTATGCATTAATTCCTTTAATTAAAACTTCTTCTTCCTCTTCTTTTTCCTCCACCTGCCCGTTTTCCTTCGTCAATGACCAATAGATGTAATCCGACGAAACGGACGGCTGGAACAGAAGAGACGCATCCGTCTTCGGTTCTTCCTCCTCACGATTGGACAGGAAATCTAGCCACAATTGACTGGCAATAAATAAAGAACTATAAACACCTGAGATTAATCCAATTAAAAGTGCGATATTGAAGTTTAAGATATCATGACTACCTAAGAAAATTAATACTACAACTGGAATTAATGTGGTAATCGTTGTTACCAAACTACGACCAAATGTCTCTCTTAAACTTTCATTGACAACTTCAATATACTGTTCTTTCTTTTTTAAATTACCATGATATTTGCGTTTGATGTTTTCACGAATACGATCAAATGTAACAATGGTATCATTAATTGAATAACCAACAATAGAAAGAATTGCAGCGATAAAGATACTTGTTACTTCTAAACGGAATAAACTAAATAGTCCAACCATCATGAAGACATCGTGTAATAATGCGACAATGGCTCCAATCGCATACGTATAAGTAAAGCGAAGAGAGATATAAAGTCCGATGGCAATTGCTGCTAAAACGAGAGAAATCACTGCATTTTTGATTAATTCTTCTTTGACAACATCAGATACGACACCAATTTCTGTAGTAGCGTCATATTCTTCTTTAAAGTGATCTTCTGTCTCATTGATTTGCGTTTCTGTTAATGTTTCTTCTACTCTTGCGCTC
>USBW01000182.1 GCA_900553045.1 uncultured Mycoplasmatota bacterium
AATGCAAACATGAGTGGATCTGAGGTAACTGATGAACAAGAAATAGAAATTATGTTTGAAAGTGGAGCTTCTTCTACTGGTACAGTAAGTTGTGTAGATAGTATTAATAATAGTGATGGCACCAGTGAAGTTTGTACTGATAGTACCTATGGAGAAGTAACAAACAACTCAAGTACTTATACTCATCCTGCTTTTACCTTTGGAGATGAAGAATTAACAGGTTTTTGGTTTGGTAAGTTTGAAAATAGTCTTGATGAAAATAACAATATTATAATTAAACCAGATGTTTTATCTTGGAATAATCAGACAATCTCTACTGCTTTTGAATATTCAAGAAAAATGGAGCTTGAAAATAATATTTATGGTTTTAGTAGTAGTGCCACTGCTTATAATGCAACTGGTGAATTAACAAATGATACTAATAACTTTGATACTCATATGATTAAAAATATGGAATGGGGAGCAGTAGCTTATCTTACGCAAAGTGAGTATGGTCGTTGTACTGATGGAGTATGTACTGAAATTTATATAAATAATAGTGCAAGACGTGATCGTCAAGTCGGTGAAGATGGTTTAAATATTGATACTTGGTATGACACCTACACAGGAAGAAGTGGTGGAACCGTAGCAGGTAGCGTAAGTTACAAAGCTTACGGAACATATTCTTATGATGATTATGTAATTAGTGATAGCAATACAAAAGGTGAAAAGATCGCAGGACGTGGAGTCGGAGCTTCAACTACCGGAAATATCTATGGCGTTTATGATATGAGTGGTGGTTTATGGGACAGAACCATGGGCAATATGACTGCTGAAGGTGGTGGCTTCTATGCTGGTGGCTCAGGTACTTGGAGCACTGGGCTATATCCAAGTTTAAAATATTATGATCGTTATACTTACGGTACGACTTATAATGATACAGCTGCTTATAAAAGAGGTAAATTAGGCGATGCAACTAAAGAAATTCTTAAAAGATCTGGTTCCGATAATAATGGTTGGTATAGTGATTATTCATGGTTTCCGGGCTCGGGCTCTCCTTGGTTCAGCCGTGGGGGTCACGCTAGTGATGGTTCCCCTGCCGGCGTGTTCCATTTCGGTCGCAGTTGGGGCGGTGCTCACTCGGGCAGTGGGTCCCGTGTCTCTCTTGTTGCCCTTGAGTCTTAATGAGTCTTCTCAAATTTAGTGTGTAAATTAATTATAATTTTCAAGGAATAATTTAAGATTGTGTAATTTTATGTTTAATGAAGTGTGCTTGTCACACTTTTTTTAAGCCTTTTTTGACCATTAAAGCTAAACTGATAGTTAGATAAACATAAGCTAATAAAGATGAGAATAGCAATGATAACATACCAATGTTTAAGTAAGTTAAAAAGAAAAGGCTTAAACACTTAATTATGATAGAAATGATGCTGATTATCATTACTTCTTTAGCTTTGTCCATTGCTTGTAAAGCGCTCATCATTGGGCCACAGACATAAGATATTAAAAAGATTGGGGCTGCTATTTTTAAATAAAAGGCTCCACTGGCATCCTTAAAGATAATATTTAAAGATACTTCTGGAAATAGAACAAAAATAATAGTAGCTGGTATGCCAATTAATAAAGAAAAGAAAATTGCTTGTTTAATTTTTCTTTTAACCTCATTAGTTCTTTTATAGTGATAAGCTTTAGATATTACCGGTAAGAGTGCATTAGAAATAGCTCCTGTTAAAAATGAAGGCATACTGACCATTGGTAGAACATAGCCTGACATAATGCCATATTCATTAGTCATGTATGTAGTCGAATAACCTAAAGCTAAAAAAACAAATGTTAGAATAATCGGTTCTAAAAAATTACCTATAGCACTTACTAATCTACCAAGAGTAGTAGGAATGGAAATTCTAAAGACATCTTTAATATTATCTTTATCGACGCTTAAATCTTCCTTTTTAATTTTTAACTTTCTAGGTAAAAAGAAAAATAACACTAAAATTGAAGTAATCTCACTTACAATATTAAAAGCTATTAGTGCCGTCACAGCATAAGTTAATCCTTTTTCTAAAAATAAAGGAGTAAAAATTATAATAAAAATTATTCTTACAATTTGT
>USBW01000183.1 GCA_900553045.1 uncultured Mycoplasmatota bacterium
GATACAATTAAATTATTCTCATATTTTGAAAAAGATATTTTAGAATGTAGTGCTACTGATTCTTATCGTTTAGCTTTGAAAAAAGTCAAATTAAATAATGCTTATGATAATGAAGTTAATATTATTATTCCAAGTAGAAACTTAAGTGAACTTGCTAAAATTTTACCAGATGATAGTGATGAGTTATTAACAATTCATATTTTTAGTAATAAGGTAATCTTCGTCTTTGATCATATTATTTTCCAGACTCGTCTAATTAATGGAACTTATCCAAATACGAAGAATTTAATTCCAGTTGATTCATTATTTGAGCTTCGCTTAAATAAAAGAGAGTTTTATAATATGGTCGATCGTGCTAGTATTCTTAATAATGATCGTGATAATAATGTTATTACTTTAGAAATTAACAACGGTCTTTTAAAAATTACTTCAATGTCTTTAGAAATTGGTAAAGTTGAAGAAAAGTTAGCTGTTAATTGTGACGATAAGATAAGAATTTCTTTTAGTAGTCGTTATATGATGGATGCTTTAAAAACTATTTCAACTGAAGAGTTCGTTATTACTTTTGTAGGAGAAGTAAAGCCAATTTTATTAAAAGAAGCTGATAATGATAGTATGATTGCTCTAATTTTACCAATTAGAACTTATTAATAAACAAAAAGCGACAAAAGGATATGTTACAAATTATTTGTAATGTATTTTTTTATACATTACTTTTTTCATGGGGGTGATGTTATGGATTATGAAATCAATTCTGAGACTTGTGCTATTTTACCAGTTGATATTGCTACTAGTAAAATAGTAGAAAATAGTTCTGATTATGTAGTAAATGACAGTTCCTTAGCTGTTTTAGAACATAGTTGTGAATATTTTGGCAGTTCTTATGAAGGACGTCTCAAAGCTACTAAAAGTATGATTGGCAGTGTTTATAAAGCACCAATTATTGTTGAAGAGTCAAAGGAGTTAGTCTTTTTTCCTATTAGAGCAAGAGGAGATAGTCCTTGGTTATCGTTAAAAAATATCGAAAAGTATGAAAAGTTGGATAATAAGTGCTTAGTTACTTTTAAAAGTGGAAGGAAGATTACTTTAGATGTCAATTATCAAACTTTTGAAAATCAAGTTTTGAGAGCTGCTAGATTAGAGAATATAATTCATAATCGAAAAAACGAGCAAAAAAAACGATAAAATATCAAAAAGTCGTTTTTTTTATTGCCTTTTTATGTTATAATATCTTCATAAATACTGGTGTACTAGTTGGGGAGTTGGTGCTTTATAGAGGCGTTTTTCGATGTATATTAGGAAACTCACAGTAAAAAATTTTCGAAATATTGAAAATTTAGAGGTTGATCTTAACAAAAATGTTAATATTTTTATAGGAGACAATGCCCAAGGAAAAACTAGTATTCTGGAAAGTATTTATGTTCTTTCTCTAACTAAGTCGATGAGAAGTAATGATGATTTTGATTATATGCGTAAAGATGCTGCTTTTACATTGATAAAAGCTTTAGTAAAAGTTGAGCATAATACTAAAAAATTAGAATTTTTTTTAGATAAGGAAGGCAAAAAATTAAAATTAGATGAAAAAAGAATTAATCGCCTTACAGATTATGTCTCCAATCTTAAAGTGATTATTTTTTCTCCAGATGACTTAGATATTGTTAAAAAGTCGCCTAGTTTAAGACGGAACTTGTTAAATATTGAACTGTGCCAATTATTTCCAAAATATACAGTTGTTTTAAACGAGTATAATAAATTGTTGAAAATGCGTAACGATTATTTAAAGAAAGATTATCAGGCGATCGATAGAAATTATTTAGATATTTTAACTGAGAAGTTGATCGAACGTGCTTTAGTGATCATGGATTATCGGGAAAAGTTTCTATCGAATATTAATCTTTATTTAGATACAGTTTATTATCGCATTATGAAAGAGCACGGTTTGCATATTTCTTATCAGATGAGTTTTAATTCTAGAGATAAAGAACAATTAAAAAAATTATTTTATGACAATTTTTTCCAAGAATTAAATAAAAAAATGACTTTGTTTGGTCCACATCGTGATGATTTTTCTTTTTATTTACATGATTTG
>USBW01000184.1 GCA_900553045.1 uncultured Mycoplasmatota bacterium
GGCGATACCCTTTACTCGTACAGAAATTTAAAATTAGAGACTGCTAAAAGTAATTTACAAGTAATATATAAAGGTAGTGATGGAAAATTACTTGATAATGTTCAAGTAAGACTTTATGATATTAATAATAATGTCATACTAGAAGGTAAAACAGGTCAAAATGGCATGCTGACAGTTTTTAATTTGCCATATGGAAAGTATTATTTAGAACAAGTTTCAGCCTTAGGCAATTATCTTATTAACAGCGATGTTTATGATTTTGAAGTTAAAGACAAAAATACAATAATAGAAATAGAAAATCAATTAAAAAATACTGAAAATGTTATTAGCGAAGAAATTATTAATCCATCTACATCTGATAACATAGAATTCTATTTTATTGTCTGTGTAGTTACAATAGTTTTATTAAGCAGCACTTTGATAATCCTTAGAAAGAAGATATAATTAAAGAATCAGTTAAAAAGTATGGATAATAGACTCTAGAAGTGTAATTATGGAATATAAGTGGGATATAAACGAGTAGAAGAATAAGAAGAAATTGTTACTTAAGAATTTAAAAAGTCATGATAATAAGAAAGAAAATACAGCTTATTTAACAAAGCTTGTTAGCAGTAGTCAATGTTTTAGAAGATACATCTTTAGTTAAATACACTAAATTTCATAACATTGTGATTCATAATGATTAAATTTTTAATAAAATAAGATTTAATATATCAACAAAATAGGGCATTCCTCATGTAATATAACAAGTTAGTGAGAAAATATATAATTTTGAAAATTTTTACCGTGCTAACGTTAAAGGGATAGTTGTTGATGCTGGACATGGGGGAATAGGAAAAATCCAAAAATTGGGAAATGACTATGAATGCTGATAAATACAAGGAAAAGGATGCTTTGGTAGGGAAGTGTCTTTTTTAGTGATATTTAGTATGCTTTTATTGTTTAAGTAATTTAAATAATATATAATTGAGATACGAAGGAGAAATAGAATGAATATGTTTAATTTAAAAAAGGGTGATAAAGTAGCAATTGTCTCCTTATCTAGTGGTATTCTAGGTGAAAAGTTTGCAGAACATGAATTGAAACTTGGAATAAAAAGATTAAAGGAATTTGGTCTTATACCTATAGTAATGAATAATTCTTTAAAAGGAATTGATTATTTAAAAAAACATCCAGAAGCGAGGGCTGAAGATTTAAAGCAGGCTTTTATGGATAAGGATGTCAAAATGATTATTACTGCTATTGGTGGTGATGATACTTATAAAACTATTCCTTATTTACTGGATGATGAAGAATTTATAAATGCTGTTAAGGAGAATCCTAAAATTTTCACAGGTTTTTCTGATACGACAAATAATCACTTTATGCTTCATAAACTTGGTTTATCTACATTTTATGGTCCATGCTTTTTAGCCGATTTAGGTGAACTTGATAAAGAAATGTTACCATATACAAGGAGCTATTTTGAAAAGTATTTTTCAGATAATGAAATGATAGAAATAAAATCCAGTAAAGTATGGTATGAAGATAGAAAAAGTTATGATGTATCACAAGTTGGTATACCACGACCTGTACACAATGAAGTTCATGGGTTTGAAACTATTAAAGGTAGTGGTATAGTTACAGGTAAATTATTTGGTGGATGTATTGACAGTATATATGATATGTTTGTTGGAGAGCGTTATGGTGACGAAAATATTATTTTTGAAAAATATAAATTACTTCCTAGATTAGATGAGTGGAAAGAAAAAGTTTTGTTTTTGGAAACTTCTGAAGAAACTCCTGCTCCTTTAAAACTTAGGGAAATTTTATTAGAATTTAAAATAAGAGGCATACTTGATAATGTTAAAGGAATAATTGTGGGTAAACCTATTGATGAAATATATTATGAAGAATATAAGAAAGTTTATCTTGAAGTAATGAAAGACTGCAATACTCCTATAATGTATAATATAAATTTTGGTCATGCTTCACCTAGGTGTTTTTTGCAATATGATGCAGAAGCGACTGTTGATTATGATAAGAAAACTATTGTAATTAAATCTAAAAAATTAACTTT
>USBW01000185.1 GCA_900553045.1 uncultured Mycoplasmatota bacterium
GCTGTTACAATATTTCCAGATTTTCCAGAGCCATCACCAATGAAGTAAATATTATAGTCATGGAGCTTAAAGTTGTTATCAGTATCGATCTCATTGCTAAAAAATTTTATTTCTGGACCGTATAGCAAAGTCTCGTCATTATTGACTCCGGGGATTATTTTATCTAACTTTTCTAATCCTTCTAAAATATTGATTAAAATACGATATGGTAAAACTAAAGCCAAGTCTCCAGCCACACAATCTTTTAAAGTAGGCGTTATAAAACCTTTGGCAATTCTTTTTAGTGTACTGCGCCTTCCCTGCTTTAAATCTTTTAAGGTTTGAACAATTGGTTTGCCGTCTCCTAAGACATTGGCAATTTTAGCAATTGATTCGCCATACAAACGTGTATTAGTCTGAGGTTCAGTTAAATTGACTTTACTTATAAAGGCAAAATTAGAGTTATTAGATTTAACATCTTTTAAGGCATGGCCATTGACACAGATGTAACCATAATAGTTTTCTTTGGCAACAAAACCGCCAGGATTGGTACAAAAAGTTCTTATTTCATCGCCATAAGTATCTGTTTTGATGAAGATGGTCGGATCATAAATGACATTACAAATATCTTCTAAGATCTCTTTTCTTACTTCGACGCGGACTCCTACTTCAATACTTTGAGAAGTATAAGGAATATGATATTTATCGGCCAGTTCCTGGACCCATTTAGCACCTGTTCTGCCTGGAGCAACTATGACATTATGTGCTTTTATCTCCTTAGTCTTTTTCCCTTCTTGATAGATAATAATGTGCTCATCTTCTTTTAAGCTTTTAATATCAGTAACATTGCTACTAGCTTTAATCAAGACTTGTTGGTCTTTTAAAAAATCGGTAAAGTTTTTAATGTAGCTAGGGAGCTTATCACTACCTAGGTGTTTTTGTTTAATAAGCATAAGTCGTGCTCCTGTTAGAGCAACTTTCTTCTTTATTTCTAAAGCTGCTTCTAGATTACTTGGAAAAGTTTGACTATCCATATTAAATTTGTTAAATATTTTCTCAGCATCATCAATCACTTGGTAAGCTTTTTCTTCTTCTAGATATTTGAAGAGATCGGATTTACCCACTTTGGGAGTAAAGTTTAATTTACCATCAGAAAAGGTACCTGCTCCTCCATAGCCAGATAAAATATTACAAGGATTACAATTATAACAGTTTTTATCTTTACTCATTGGACAGATCCTTTCTTCTGCCAACTTTCCTTTATCTAAAATGGCTACTTTTAACTTAGGATTATTAGTTATTAGTTCATAAGCCGCGAAAAGTCCTGCTGGACCCGCTCCAATTATTACAATATCATACATTCTCATCACCATTATAATTTTATCATAATTAATAGCGTTTTAGCAGTATTTTCTTTCTTTTATCCAAAATAAAAAGGCAGAATTTCTGCCTTTAATTTATTCAATTGTAATTTTCTTTTTATTGTTGATTTCTTCTTTTTTAGGAACAACTACTTTTAAAATACCATCCTTAAATTCTGCAGTGATGTTTTCTTCATCTACTTCACCAATGTAGAACTTTCTGACATTTTTGCCATATACTCTTTCTTTTCTGATATAGCTCTTATCTTCTTCATCATCTTTTTCTTCATGCTCAGCAGTTACTGTTAAATAACCGTTTTCACAATCAATATCGATGTCTTCTTTCTTATAACCAGGAATATCCATTTCTAAGAAATATTTGTTATCTTTTTCATAGATATCACATTTCATGGTCATATTACGATAAGTAGGCTCCAAATCATCAAAGAAATCATCCAAAAAGAATTTTCTAGGTACTAAATTCATTTTCATTCCTCCCAACAGTTTCAATTATAGCACGTTTTTAGCACTTGTCAAGTTTAAGTGCTAAAAAATGACAAATTTTTTATTTTTCTAAAGTTGTACTTTTTTACATATCTTTTTAATATGAATAGCAATGAAGAAAAAATAAGATTACTAGAGTTACAATTATTTGCTACTATTGTTTTTTTAGTGGTTACCATCGTTTCTTCTTATTTTACTTATGATGAAATAAAA
>USBW01000186.1 GCA_900553045.1 uncultured Mycoplasmatota bacterium
AAATATAGATTCAGTAATTGTTAATGTTTTATCAAAATATGGATGCTCTGAGTTATCATTACCGCTTCTTCAACCAGAAAATATATGGAAGGAATCTGGAAGGCTAGATAAATACATAGCGGACGATGTTATGTTTAGATGTATGACCGATAAAGGTAATTTTTGTCTAGCGCCAACAGCAGAAGAAGCGGTAGTTAGCTATGCTAAAAATAGATTATTTTCTTATAAACAGTTACCTGTTACTTATTTTCAGATTGGACCAAAATTTAGGAATGAATTAAGAGCTAGGGGTTATTTACTTAGAGGAAAAACATTTGATATGATGGACGCTTATAGTTTTGGTAAAAATCAGGAAGACTTGGATAATGAATATAATAGAATGAAACGTGCCTATCTAGAAGTTTTTGAAACACTTGGATTAAAAGCTCAACCAGTAGGTGCTGATAGTGGAAATATAGGTGGGAGTAAATCAGAAGAATTTATGTGTATTTCTGATATTGGGGAAGATAATATTTTATTTGATGAGAAGACTGGTATTGCATTTAATTCGGAATTACTTGATAAAGAGGATGCAAAAGAATATTTAGGAAAGACATATGGTATTAAGGATTTAGAAAATTTAAAAACTAGAAAAGCTGTAGAGTTGGGGCATATTTTTCAGTTAGGTGATAAATATGCGAAAACAATGAATGCGACTTATGTTGATGAAAATGGTAAACAGCAATATTATGTAATGGGTTGCTACGGTATAGGTGTTAGTAGAACACTTGCGATGATATATGAAAAAAGTATAATTCGTGGTAAAAACAATGAGTTTAATGGGATAAGCTTGCCTTTAAATATAGCTCCATATAGTGTATATATAATACCAAAACTTGATGATAATGAAAAAACGAATAAAAGTACTGAGGTATATCAATTATTACTAGAAAAAGGTGTTCCAGTATTGTATGATGATAGAACTGAATTATCAATAGGTGCAAAGATTAAAGATAGTAAGATAACAGGTACTCCTTATGTTGTGGTGTTTGGAAGAACTTTAGATCAAGGTTATGTTGAAGTAGAAAATAATTCTACTGGTGAAAAGATAAACATGACTATCGACGAATTTATATTAAATTTTATAGAGTTTGAGTCATATAAAAAACACAGCATTAGTATAGAACAACATTTAAAGAAATAATTAAGAATATGAAACTTAGAAAATTTATAGTAAAAATAAAGGGTAAAAAATGAATATGAAAAACGTTATAATTCTTGGTGGAAATAGTCCTAATAATATAAATTGGATAAAGAGCATGGAAAAAACTTATAGAACAGATTATAATGTAAGCACTTTATCTTTTGATAATTGGCAAGACAATACAATGATAAATTTTAATAGGGAAAGCAAAAAATTAGTAAGTCTATGTGAAGAAAAAGAAAATTATATAATAATAGCTAAATCCGCAGGAGCTATTTTGGTAGCTCAAGCAATTAAAAGTAAAAGAATCAAACCTAAGTTACTAATAGTAATGGGTTTTCCTTTACAATTTTCTTTAGATAATAATATTAATATCAAAAGCTTATTTAACGACATTAGTAAAGTATGTAAAATCTTAGTTATTCAGCAAAAGTATGACCCTCAAGGGAACGCTAAGAAGATTTCTGAGTTATTAGATAAAAACATATTAATTAAAATAATAAATGGTAATAATCATGTATATGCAAACTTTAATTTAATAAAAGAACAAGTTGATTCTTTTATAGATATGAACTGATTATCTTACAATTTTAGAGATTTATTAAACAATTAGAAAAGGGAGGTCGTTTTATGAATCTAAAAGAGTATATAGAAAAAGAAAATTTATTGCTACCAGATTATAATAATCTGAATATTGTAGATCTTGTTAAATGTCTATATCGTAGATATGGGGTTAAATGTACTGAGACTTTAAATATTAAAAAACTTGATCAAGTTATTCCACATAAAAAACATACTGTATTTATCAGATGAAGTGTGTTATACTTTTTTTATACATTAAATGTAAATTTATGA
>USBW01000187.1 GCA_900553045.1 uncultured Mycoplasmatota bacterium
ACGCATGCTACTGCCTCTATAGTCTTTTTGAAATTACCAGTATGTCCTACCATATCACAATTAGCATAGTTTAGAATTACAAGATCATAGTTTTCAACTATTTCTATTAGTTTTTCAGTTATCTCATCGGCACTCATTCGCGGAGCTAAATCATATGTTTCAACGTCTTTTCTTGGGACAATGATTTTATCAGTGTTAGGAAGTTCTAGTTCCTTACCTCCATCAAAAAAATAGGTGACATGAGGATATTTACTAGCTTCAGCAATTCTTAAAACTTTTTTATTTAAGTTTGCTAAATAGACTCCTAAAGGATTTTCTACTAGAACATGAGAAAATATATTTTTACAAATAATTGTTTTTTCAACTGGCATCATAGTAGCTAAGAAGATGTTTTTAAAATGTTTAGTAGGAAATTCTTTGAACTCATTATTGGTTATCGCCGTAAAAGTTTGAGTAGCTCGATCTGGTCTAAAGTTAGCAAAAATAAGGGCATCATTCTCTTCTAAAGAACCATTTTCATCGATGATCACTGGTTTGATAAATTCATCAGTTAAACCTTCTTCGTAAGATTTTTTAATATATGATTCATAATCTTTAATAACTGTTCCTGATTTAAAGACTAATAGGTCATAATAAGTTTTAGTTAAATCCCACATTCTTTCACGATCCATGGAATAGTATCTTCCTGAGATGTCTGCAAGACTACCACAGTTTAATTGTTGCATTTTATCCTCAAGGGCCTTTAAATATTCTAAAGCTTTTTTAGGCAAAGTGTCTCTTCCATCTAAGAAGGCATGAACATAGACTTTTTTTAAACCTGCTTTTTGACAGGCTTCAAGCAAAGCAAAAATATGACTGATATGAGAATGAATCCCACCATCACTCAAAAGACCAAAAATATGTAATTTAGAATCATTCTTCTTAGCGTGGTTAAGAACTTCTTTTAAGTTTTCACGTTCAAAAAAGGAACCATCTCTAATACTTTTAGATATTAATTCTAAGGGCTGATAAACTATCCTTCCTGCCCCAATATTAAGATGCCCTACTTCACTATTTCCCATCTGGCCAGCTGGTAGACCTACTTCTTCACCACTTGCTACTAAAGTAGTATGAGGATATTCTTTATTTAATTTATCAATATTAGGTGTATTACCTTTAATAGCATTACCATTTTGTTCATCTCTTAAGCCGAAGCCATCTAAAATTGCTAAAACTATTTTTTTCATCTTATATCTCCATTCTTAATTCTATTGGGCAATGATCACTACCATAGATCTCTGTATGAATAATTGAATCTTTTAATTTATCTTTTAGTCTTTCAGATATTATAAAATAATCAATTCTCCAGCCAGCATTACGATCGCGAGCATGAAATAAATAACTCCACCAAGTATACAAAACTTTATCGGGATAAAGATATCTAAAAGTATCAATAAAACCGGAGTTTAAAAGTTCTGTCATCTTATTACGTTCTTCAATAGTAAAACCAGCACTTCTTCTATTTTGTGCAGGGTTTTTAATATCGATCTCCTCATGAGCAACATTTAAATCACCGCAGAGAATAACAGGTTTATGCTCATCTAGTTTTTTTAGATAAGTTCGCATCGCATCTTCCCAGATCATTCGATAATCTAATCTTTCTAATTCTTTCTTAGAATTCGGTACATAAGCATTGACTAAATAAAAATCATTAAATTCTAAAGTTATTACTCTTCCTTCTTGATCATGTTCTGAAATTCCTAAACCATAAGTTACTTTTAAAGGTTGTAATCTAGAATAAATAAGTGTTCCAGAATAGCCTTTTTTATTGGCAGCATTTAAATAGTACTCATAACCTTCCTTTTTAAAAGGCAATTCTTCTAAAGTACATTTAACTTCTTGCAAGCAAAAAATATCAGCATCAAGGCTTTCAAAAACTTCTTGAAAACCTTTTTTATAACAGGCTCTTAGCCCGGCTACATTCCATGAGACAATCTTCATTATTAACACCACCATATGTATCTTTATTATATCATGAACAACAATAATTAGTAAAT
>USBW01000188.1 GCA_900553045.1 uncultured Mycoplasmatota bacterium
AGAATGCGGAAAATGCAGAGAGAGAAAAAACGGGAATTACGTATTCTCCAAATAAAAAATCAAATTATCTTGCATATCAAATTATAAATAATGTTGTAACTAAAACAGAATTAAGTTTGCAAGCAAAAGTTTCTGAAAAAGTAGTTGCATCGCTAAAAGAAAAATTAGAAGAAGTACCAACAAAGATGGAAGAAATAAATGATGGTGTTGGTAAAGTTAAAGATGGTGCGGACACATTAAATGATGGACTAAAAACGCTTGAAGATGGAACTAATACATTAAAAACAAATTATGATAAATTTGATACAGGTATTACAAGTAGTTATGAAGGTAGCAAATCTTTAGAAAGTGGAATGAATTCTGTAAAAGAAGGTACACAAAGTTTAGTTAATGGTACGAATGATTTAAGTAGTGCAGTAAGCCAAATACAAGCAGGTACACAAGAACTTTCTTCTAAAACAGGAAATGGTATACAAGCAATAAATTCAGGGGTTACTAAATTAGCTGAAGGAAGTAATAATTTAGACTCAAGTTTAGGAAAATATGTAACAGGTGTTAATAATTTAAATGAAAAAAATGAACAAATAATAGATGGAGTTATAGCAATGGGAAAAAAATCTCCAGAATTATTACAAAATACAGATTTTCAAAAATTATATTATGGTGCAACACAAATTAAACAAAGTGGAAGTTATGAAACAATAACACAATCTGGAAAACAGATAAAAGCTGGTTCTGAAAGTGTAAAAAGTGGAATGACAAGTTTAAAATCTAGCATGTCTAGTGTGGAACAGATTGCTACAGGAATACAAAAACTAAATTTAGCAACTAGCCAAGTAAATGAGGGAGTAAAGAAACTAAGTGCAGGTACAAATTCATTAAATTTGGGAGTAAGTAAAGTTCAAGAAGGTACAAAAACTTTAAATAATGGACTTCAAACTTTAAGTTCTAGTTCTAAAGATGTAAAACAAGGAATATCAAAATTAGCTGAAGGAAGTAAACAAGCATATGATGGTGGTATTACATTAAGTAATGGTGTTAATACATTACAAACTGAAATATCAACAGGTATTGATGATACTAAAAAAGAACTAACAAAATTAGATGGACTTGATACTTATACAGAAGCTCCTATTGAAATTAAAGAAGAAAGTTATGGAGAAGTAGATAAATATGGTATATCATTTACACCACTATTTTTATCTATAGGTTTATGGGTAGGAGCTCTTATGTCTTATGTAATATTATATTATGATCAAGAGAAGAGATATAAATTATTAGGAAAATTTGCAGATAATAAATTATTACAAATTGCTTTATATTTAGGAATAGCAATAATACAAGGTTTAGTAACAGGAGCTTTGTTAAAATGGGGATTAGGATTTAATGTTCAAAACACAGCATTATATTATGCATCTTGTGCTATAATTGCAATAGCTTTTATGAGCGTAATTCAATTTTTAATTATGAACTTTGGTGATATAGGTAAATTTATAGCATTGATTGTGTTAGTATTACAATTAGCAGCTTCAGGAGGAACATTCCCAGTAGAAACAATTAATAAAGGATTCCAAGCATTTACAAACTTCTTACCAATGACATATGCAATTAGATTATTAAAGGAATCTTTAATTTTAATGGATACAGGATTTGCTAGTAAAAATATATTAGTACTTTCTATATTTACAATGGCATCATTGCTAATTACAGTAATTGTTACAATAATAAAAGGAAAAAAAGTAAAAAAGGATAGTATTAAAGAAAATAAAGAGGCAAATGTAAAAGCATAATGTAAAAAAATAAAAAAGAATTTAAAAAGAAAATACACTTTAGAGTTAGTACAAAAATTTCAAGAATATTTTTAGGCCTTAAATCTTCTTCGCCTTTTTCTCCAAGAAATAGATTAACCATTTCTAAATTACTCTTGACTCCAAGAGCTCTAATGAAAGTAGGTAAGCATACCTTTTTCGAACGATCTAATTTAGCAAACCAAATATTTTTATTGCTTTTTTCAAACTCAATCCAAGCTCCAC
>USBW01000189.1 GCA_900553045.1 uncultured Mycoplasmatota bacterium
TAAACCATCTAAACCTTTTAGGCCAAACTGTGATAATACTAGATAGACAACAGCTACAGAAAGAAGCAATGATAGAAAGATAATAGTCATTATTTTAGTGACATCAAAACTTTTTTTAATATCGATTCTTATCGCATAAGGAAAATACTCATCGATCTCTTCATTAGAAGGTGTTAGATATTGGATATTGCTACTATTGAGTTGATAGTTATCTCTTACTATAAAAACGATGGCAAAAATAGTAAAAATAATAATGATAATAGCCATTACAACTAATAATAAATTACGTTTTCTAATACTGGTCGCTCCTTTCTTTTTCATTTTACAAAATCTATGTGTAGTTTCTGTGAACATTTTTTAATTTTATGAAAATTGACAGTTTCTTGTTATTTTAGTATAATGAGCCCAGATATTATTGTAAATAAGGTGGTAAAATGAAAACAGTTAAAAAATAAATAAGATTTTTTAAAGGAGGCAAAGATGTTAGAAGTTCAAAATTTAACAATTATGATTGGAACTAGATTAATAATTAAAGATTTGTCTTTTACTTTAAATAAGAGTGATAAACTAGCGATTATTGGAGAAGAAGGTAATGGTAAATCAACTTTGCTTAAAGCTCTTTTAAAGATGGCAGATTATGCTAAGGTACAAGGTGTAGTTGATTTACATAATTATAAAGTCGGATATTTAAAACAGAGTTTAGATGCTCAAGAGCTAGAATTAAGTGGCCAAGATTATCTTTTCTCATCTAAAGAAGATTACTATAATAAGTTAAATGTATTTTATAAGTATTTAAAAATGTTAGAATTAAAAGATGATGTTTTAGATGTTAAAATGGCTAACTTATCAGGTGGTGAACGCATCAAGGTAAGTATCTTGAAGCTGTTAATAGAAGATGATGATATTTTATTCTTAGATGAGCCTACTAATGATTTAGATCTTAATACTTTATATTGGTTGGAAAGTTTTATAAATAAGATTACTAAACCGCTTATTTATGTTTCTCATGATGAGACTTTACTTGCCAATACTGCTAATATGATCCTGCATTTAGAACAGATTAAAAATAAAAGTGAACCTCGTCATACTCTTGCTAAAGTTGATTATGATACTTATGTTAGTAACCGCCTTAACGCTTTAGAAAAGCAACTTTCTTTGGCACGTTTTGAGAAGAAGGAGTTTGTAAAAAAAGAAAAGAAACTACAACAAGTTATGCAAAAAGTAGAGTATCAGCAAAGGACGATCACTAGAAAAGATCCCCATGGGGCAAGACTGCTTAAGAAGAAGATGCACTCTTTAAAAGCTCAGGAAAAAAGGTTAAATAATTGGGAAATTCAAGAGGAACCCGACATAGAAGAAAGTATTAATTTATTTTTTAAACCAGTGGAATTTCCCAGAAGTAAGGTTGTTTTAACCTTAGATCTTCCAGTTTTAAAGGTTGAAAATAAGGAATCTGATTCAGTTTTAGCTAAGGATATCTTTTTAGAAATAGTTGGCCCAACTCATCTTTGTATTATTGGTAGAAATGGAGCTGGAAAAACGACTTTACTAAAACAGATTTATGAGAAGTTAAAAGATCGTAAGGATCTTAAGGTTGGATATATGCCCCAGAACTATGATGTTATTTTGGGAGGATATGCTAGCGCTTTAGAGTTTTTGAGGAAGGATGCTAGTAAAAATAGTATTACAGAAGCAAGAAGTCTTTTAGGCAATTTAAACTTTACCAAAGAAGAAATGGCTACGAATATTAGCTATTTAAGCGGTGGAACTAAAGCGAAACTGCTGCTTGCTAAGTTAGTGCAAGATGAAGATAATGTCCTAATTTTGGATGAGCCGACAAGAAATGTCAGTCCTTTATCGAATCCTGTTATTAGAAAGATGTTAAAAGATTTTCAAGGAACGATAATCAGTGTTTCGCATGATCGCAAGTATATAAATGAGGTAATCGATAATCTTTATTTATTAGATAAAAACGGTTTAAAAAAGATTGATAAAGCAAAAACCGGTATTTTCGCAGCAGGCGTTCTGTT
>USBW01000190.1 GCA_900553045.1 uncultured Mycoplasmatota bacterium
ATAGAATCTTTTAAAGGACCAAATGGCGGGTATTTTATGATCGATAAAATTAAAAATTATACAAGTATTAATAAATATGATATTCAATTATTGGATAGTATATATAATTTTTTATTAGAAAACAATTTTGAATATATAGACAAATTTAAAGATTTTTTAGATAAGTCGAAAAAAATGTATTCTATTTACGAGGAAAAAAGCAAATACTTTTCTAATATAGATATTAAAAATCCAGGGGAAATAGAAAGATTGATCGAAACTGCAATAAATAAAAATGATAAAGTTGAAATTATCTATAATGAGTTTGATGGCAGTCAATCGAAGAGGGTAATACACCCACTTTATTTATTTAAATATAAGAATGATTATTATGTTACGGCTTTTTGTGAGTTAAGAAATGCCATAAGACATTTTGAAATAAAAAGAATTGCTAATATAAAATAGAAAAGACAAAATATTTCATTTCCTGATGCTATAATGTATCTAGGAGGTGAGATCTTATGTCAAACGATTATACTTTCATTGATTTAGACGGCGTTATATTAGATTCTGAAAAAAGAATGTTAGAAAGAAAATATGATTTAGGATTTCGTGATCATGAAAACGAAGAGGAGTTTTATCAATATTTTGAATATACAAATTCACATCCAGAAGAGTGGGATTATATATTAAAGGGAGCCTCCTCAATTAATAATTCTATTGAAATAATAAAAGAGCTTGAAAGATTAAAAAGAAAAATAGCGATTTTAACAAAGGTTCATACCCTTCAAGAGATGAAGTTAAAAGTGGAAGTTTTAAGAGAAAATAAAGGAATCTCCTGCCCAGTTATTTTTGTTCCACCAGGAGTAAAAAAACATCAAATGATAATTCCGAATGATCAATTATTGGTTGACGATTCTAAAAGTAATATTGATGATTGGATTGAAAATGGAGGTAAAGGTTTAATATTTGACTCTTCAATAGATCGTGATACTTGTCAAAAGGTTAGAAGTTTGGAGTTTTTGCTAAAGAGGTAGTTGTTATGAGTAGCAATACATTATTAATGAATTATCGTAAATCATTGGAACAAAAATATAACGCAGTATGCTTTGATATCGATGGAACATTAACAATTAAAGGTTCAAAGACTATTGATAATAGAGCAATAGATATGATTATTGATCTCTTAAAGAAAAAAATTCCGGTTGTCTTTATAACAGGTCGTGGGGAAAAGGGCTTGACCTATTTAAAAAAAGACATTTATGATCGTCTACGAAATAGTGAAAACATTACTGATAGTGATATGAAAAGAATTTATGCTTTAACGAATGATGGTGCAAGATTGTTTTATAGTCTAGTTATCACGCAAGAAGAATTTTTAAAAGAAAATGTTTATACATCAACTAAAGAGGAGTTGAATCAACTATTAATGGCTAATCAGATGATTAAACAAATAAAAGAAAACTCAGTGTTTGGTGATTACTTTGACATAAAATATTCAAAAGATTTAAAGACAGAAGAAATTATAAATATAAGAATGGTGTTTAATGTTAACAATAATAAAATAATTAACTTAGTATTTGACAGTGTAGAAGATTATATAATTAATAGTGGTTTAAATGGTGTGCATTTATCAAGAGGTATTTATGAAGGTAAGTCAATCGTTCAATTAGGGACAGCTACCAAGGATAAGGCAATTGAAAGGACAGAAAAGATAATTGGTGTACCTAAAAATTCCATGATCAGAATTGGCGATTGTGGTGATCTGCGTGGCAATGATTATGCGATGCTGAATTGTAATCAAGGATATAGCGTAGATAAAACGAGCGGTTCTGATAATTCGTGTTTCCCTATATTTGATAATCAAGGCAATATATTAAAAGGTGTGGAGGCAACCTTACAATTAGTAGAAAGCGCTAAAATATTGCCAACTGTATGTTTAGAAAAAGCGGATAAGAAAGCTTATATATATAACTTTGCAAACATAGAAAAAAGTATAGTATTAGGAAGAAATAAACTTTTAAATAAATATAATGAT